>JAAYAZ010000213.1 GCA_012719115.1 Dehalococcoidales bacterium | reverse complement strand
TTACCGACAGGAAGTCTGTTGCCTTTAGCACATTCAATGTTGAAATTATCAGGCACATCGGCAGTTTGTCCGATGGCTGAAATAATTGTATCGTAGCTTTCGGTAAACCCGCTGCCCTCGATGGGAACCGGTCTTTGTCTGCCCGAAGCATCCGGCTCTCCAAGCTGCATACGGACACACTCAAGTTTCAATAATTTCCCTTCCGTAAGTACTCTATTCGGTGCGGCAAGGTAGATAATGTTTACGCCTTCATCAATACATCCCTCGATTTCCTCATCGCTGGCCGGCATCTCTTTGCGTGTGCGGCGGTAAATCATATCGACCTGTTCGGCTCCGAGTCTTATTGCTGAACGGGCGGCATCGGTAGCAACATTGCCCCCTCCGATAACGGCTACTCTATTACCTGTTTTGACAGGTTTGCCGAGGCTGATATCTCTTAAGAACGTAATGGCATCTATTACGCCTTTGGTGTCTTCTCCCTCGACACCCATCTTAATGCCCTTATGAGCGCCTATAGCCACATAAACAGCGTCATAGCCATCATTTAACAGCTCATCTGTTGACTCAATTTTTTTATTCGTCTTGATATTAAAACCGGACTTCATCATCTCCCTGATTTCTCCGTCGAGAATCGTTTTGGGCAATCTATATTCAGGGATTCCCACTTTTAACATACCTCCGGAAACCGGCAGGGCTTCGAAAACGGTTACTTTGTGCCCCAGTTTGGAAAGGTAGAAGGCGGCAGTCAAACCGGCCGGTCCGGCACCAACTACGGCAACTTTTTTCCCGGTCGGTGGAGCTATTTTAATATTATCACCCCAGTTGGTGTCATCACTTTCGGCGGCAAATCTCTTTAAGTTCTTAATAGCAACCGCTTCATTGATATCCTTGCGGCGGCAAACCTCTTCACAGGGGTGGTTGCAGGCATAACCCAGCGATTTGGGGAAAGGCACTTTTTCCCTGATAACGGCGTGCGCCTCGGCATATTTATGCTCGGTAATAAACCTGATATAGCGTGGTATATCGATATGGGCAGGGCATGTACTGCGGCAGGGAACAAGGGCTGAATCCTTATTTCCTTTTCTGATAAAACCGTCTTTATCGGTTAAAGCGCCGGTCGGGCAGACCTCTATACATGCTCCGCAGAAGCGGCAATCGGCTTCTGCCAAAGATTTATCGAAAGCAGTTCCGACATAAGTCTCTTTTCCTCTATTTATAAAGGAGAGAATACCGACACCTCCAAGTTCATAGCAGGCTCTGACGCAGCGCCCGCACAGGATACATTTGCTCATATCATGATTGAAAAGAGGATTAGAGGTGTTTATCGGCTTTTCATTTATGCTGTTTTTCAGTCGTTTTTGTTCTACGCCTATATACTGTGCTACCGCCTGCAATTCACAGCTGAGGTTTTGTGAACAAACCAGGCAGTCATCGGGGTGAGCGGCAAGAATCAGTTCCATTGCTATCTTGCGCACTTGTCTGATTTCGGGAGTGTCAGTTTTAACGACCATTCCTTCTTTAGCAGTGGTAGTACATGAAGTCGGCAGCCCTCTTATGCCCTCGATCTGAACAATGCATAATCTGCAAGCTCCGAAGGGGCTCAGGTCCGGGTGATAGCAGAGCGTAGGTATATAAATGTCGTTATCAAGCGCCGCTTCCAGTACGGTCTTTCCAGCTTCGGTTTTTACATCTTTTCCGTTTATATTTAAAGTGATTGTATTCACAGTTTTTCCTCTGATTCAGAATTTTGCCAGCTGCCGACCGCAATCAGTTCTTCGGGTACTTCTATCTTCTCTCCACTGACTTTTGTCACTGCGCTGAAACGCTCGGGGCAGACATCCAGGCAATTACCGCATTTGATACATTTATTCTGGTCTATGATGTGTATCATACGCTTGTCGCCGGAAATGGCATCGACCGGGCAGCCTCTCTTACATATTCCGCATCCCTGACATTTGTCGGGCAGAATATAGAAAGTTATCAGATTTTTACAGACCAGCGCGGGGCATCGCTTTTCCCTGATATGCGCTTCATATTCATCTCTGAAGTATCTTATTGTAGTCAGCACCGGATTAGGGGCTGTCCCTCCCAGGGCGCACAGTGAACCGGCTTGAATGGCTTTCGACAGTTCCAAAAGCAAGTCAATGTCATCCTCTTTGCCTTTCCCCTCGGTAATATCTTCCAGTATCTTTAACATCTGAAGGGTTCCTTCACGACACATAACACACTTGCCACAGGATTCCTCCTGTGTAAAAGATAGAAAATATTTAGCGAGGTCAACCATGCATGTTTGAGAATCAACCACTATCATTCCGCCGGAACCCATAATGGCGCCGGCAGCTGCCAGCCTTTCATAATCGACAGGTAAGTCCAGGGCACTTGCCGGTAAACAGCCACCGGAAGGCCCGCCGTTCTGGACTGCTTTGAAATCCCTGCCGCCTATGAGTCCTCCACCGATATCATAAATTATTTCGCGCAGCGTCATACCCATCGGTACTTCAACTAACCCGCTGTTTGCTATTTTTCCGGTCAGGGCAAAAACGGCAGTGCCCTTGCTTTTCTCGGTTCCTATTTTTGCATACCATTCCGAGCCTTTATTGATAATAACCGGCACTGTTGCCAGTGTTTTGACATTGTTTATTGTGGTCGGTTTGCCCCACAGGCCGGATTGAGCCGGGAAGGGCGGGCGGGGGCGGGGCATGCCGCGTTTCCCCTCAATGGATGCCATAAGCGCGGTTTCTTCGCCGCACACAAAAGCGCCGGCGCCCTCGTTTACATGAATTATAAAACTGAAATCAGAACCGAGAACATTATCACCGAGAAATCCCATGTCCTCAGCCTGTTGTAAGGCGATTCTAAGCCTTTTAACCGCTAAGGGATATTCGGCGCGGATGTAGATATATCCTTCATTTGCCCCGATAGCATAAGCCGCAATGGTCATTCCCTCGATAACCGTATGCGGGTCGGCTTCCATAATGCTTCTGTCCATAAATGCGCCGGGGTCGCCCTCGTCGGCATTACAAATCATATATTTAATGTCGCTCTGCTCTTTCTGACAGAACTCCCATTTCATCCCGGTGGGAAAACCGGCGCCGCCTCTGCCCCGCAGTCCGGATTTTTTTATTTCTTCGATAACCTGTGAGGGTGTCATTTTACCCAGCACTGTTTTTAAGGCATTATAGCCTTCCCGTTCTATATAGTCTTCTATTTTCTCCGGATTTATATGTCCGCAGTTACGCAGTATGATGCGCTGTTGTTTGCGGTAGAAGTTGATATCTTTATACAGAGGAATTGCCTTTCCGCTGACGGGGTCTTTAAAGAACAGCCTCTCAACCGGCTTTCCTTCTATAAAGTGAGATTGTACGATTTCATCAACATCTTCAACCGTCAGTCTGGTATAGAAAATATCGTCGGGTTCGATTATGGCAATCGGCCCCTGTTCGCAGAAGCCGTGGCAACCGGTAAAATCTATTTTGACATTGGATAAACCCTGTTCCGCAATTTTCTGTTCCAAGGCTAATCGTATTTCGTGCGACTTCCCCGATACACAGCCTGTACCTTCGCATATAAATATAGTATATTCACTATTACTTGGCATCATTTTCCGCCTTATTCTTCGATTTCAATAAATCGACCACTTTTTGAGGGGTCATACTGCGTTGAACTTCATTATCTAAAACCATTGTGGGGGCAAGCGCGCAAGCTCCGATGCATGCCACGGTTTCCAGTGAATATTTGCCGTCCGCGGTAGTCTGCCCGGGTTTTATTTTTAACTCGCGCTCAACCGTTTCCAGCACTCTTGCTCCGCCGCGCACGTGACAGGCGGTACCAAGACAAACCTTAACAGTGTGCTCTCCGGGTTTTATGAAGCGGAATTGTGAATAGAAACTGGCAACGCTGTAAACATCGTTTTCAGATATTCCAAGATATATGCTGATTTCAGAAATGGATTCGGAGGAAAGATATTTTTCTTTTTCCTGTACTTTCTGCAGTATCGGAATAAGATTTCTCCTGTCGCGGGAATATTGATTTAAAACATTAATTACTGTGGTAGCCATTAAAGCTCCTATATGAATATTTAATATGCCTGCCGGTATAAACGATTATGAAATTATATCCTATAAATTGATACTAATACAAAAAATATTTTAGAAATAAAAAACTATCCACCCCGCGGCTACGGGATGGATAGTCAAAAAATCTCAAGATAATAGAAAATTAATCGGTACTGACTTATATCCATCCTCGCAGCTTCATTGCTTCCACAACACGTTCAACTGCCCTGACATAAGCTGCCTGGCGCATATTGATTTTATATTCCTTGCTGGTTTCCAGTACCGAGTGATAGGCAGCAGTCATTTTATTGTCCAGCTTTTCGCGTACTTCCTCCTCGGTCCAGGTATGCATATAGAAATTCTGTACCATTTCGAAGTACGATACCGTCACCCCGCCGGCATTGCAGAGGAAGTCGGGGATAATATGAACACCGTTTTTGTATAGAATATCGTCCGCTTCAGGGGTGGTGGGGCCGTTGGAAAGCTCGGCAACGATTTTAGCCTTGATTTTACCGGCGTTTTTATCGGTAATGCAGTTTTCCACAGCAGCCGGAATCAGAATATCCACATCGAGTTCCAGCAGTTCATCTCCTGAAATCTGAAGCATTCCCGGCAAATTGCAGACGGAACTGGTGGTGTTTTTATATTCATAAGCGGTGCCGGGGTCGATACCGGAATCATCATCACATTTGCAGCAAACGCCGCCCTTGCTGTCACAGACGGCAATAATCTTGGAACCGAAAAGTTCCTTGCATAATCTGGCGGCGTGATAGCCGGCATTGCCGTAGCCCTGTATTGCAACGGTAGCTTTGGAAAGGTCGATGCCGAAAGCATTAGCGGCTTCCCTGATGGTTATCATTCCGCCTCTGGCGGTGGCGTCTCCGCGTCCCGGTGAGCCTCCTAAAGCCAAAGGTTTGCCGGTAATAACTCCGAACTGAGTTTTTCCCGCAATAGCAGAATATTCATCCATCATCCATGCCATAATCTGCGGAGTGGTATATACATCGGGCGCCGGCACATCTCTTTCAGGGCCGACGAATTGATAGATGGCGCGTATATAGGCGCGGCTCAGGCGCTCAAGCTCCAACTTTGATAATTCCTTGGGATTGCAGATGACTCCGCCCTTGCCTCCGCCCAGCGGTAGGTCCAGAAGGGCAGTCTTCCAGGTCATCCATGAAGCAAGCGCTCTTACGGTATCTATAGTTTCATCGGGATGAAATCTGATGCCTCCCTTTGCCGGTCCTCTTGCATCATTATATTGAACCCTGAACCCCTGAAACACTTTCACCGAACCGTCATCCATTTTTACCGGTAACGATACGTGCAGCTCTCTCATAGGAGTCTTGAGCATTGTGGTTACGTTGGGTGGCAAATTTATAATTTTGGCGCAGGCGTCTATCTGCTGTTTGGCTACTTCGAACGGGTTGATACCTGACATGTTTTTCCCTCTCCTTCTAAAAACGTATGATAAATTTTATTTATAGTGGATTTATGCTAACTTTGTAATCATTTTAATTGTGAGAAATCGATAAGCGTTTGATAATCTATCAGTGTGCTCATAGCGTGGCTTTCGCTGGTTATTCCGGCTTCGGCAGCTGCGGCAACCGGGTTTAATCCGCCGATTAAAACTACGCCCACCCTGTTTAAGTCTATCGGGGTCTCGCAAACAGTTTCGCTGACATTTCCTAAAAGGAAAATGCCTCCCAAGCCGGCTTTTTCCAGTTTATTCGAGACTTCTTCCGCCAGCGGGCGGCAAATTGCCGGGATTTCCCTATAATTTGCCAGAATTTCTCCGTTGCCGTCTAACGTTACTCTTGAAACGGAAGTCATTCTAGCCCGGATAAATATTTCTGACGGGTCGAGTGAACTGCCGTCATAGTGAATCAACTCGACAAAACGTAGCGGGGTGTGATTTCTGATCTGCAAAATACCGCCGAATTTGGAATCTATCGGCACGCCCGCTTTTAACAGCGAACCGTTTACAGCTATACTGCACACGGTAGCAAGGGCTTTTTTGCCTTCGGGAACAACATAATCCCCGATGGATTCTCCTTCTTTGGCAACGGAAACAAGTTTACTGAGGCAATAGACCGATTGAAATACCGGTTTCATTATTTTAAGCGCTTTGTTGAAGTCTTCTTTGCGAAAGACAGAAATATTGACAGGAATAAGCCCGGTACATTTATCGAGGTCGAAATCGGTTCGGAAGGCGAGGGTTTCAATTCTTGTGAGTGCGGAACCTACTTTATGTGTAACCATGGCTTTTTTAAGTTCCGATTGTCCCAGCTCTGTGATTATCCTGCCGTCGCGTCTGCCGGCAAGGCTGGTGAGCCCTCTTTCATCCATTAACCTCAAGTGATATCTGACGGCTCTTTCACTGAGTTCGATTCCCATATCTTTTAAACGCTTGGCGATTACGGTAGACCCCACAGCAGTAGGCGAATCTTTCAATGCATTAAGGATTGCTAATACTTTGCGTTCTACATCCTGGGTTTCAAACCCCATAAAATCCTCCGGCAGATGGTAACCATGTGCCGAATATTATATGCAAAACAAAACCTGCTGTCAAACGTTCCGCATGGTTGGGCAGAGGATTTGACAGCAGGTCGTAATGCTTAATCAACGCATTATTTATTAATATAAAATGCTATTTTATCTATTCGTATGTTCTAAAGCGTCTTGAGGTTCCGGCATAATTGGATAAGGAACCCAGCGATTCAAGCTCTTCATGCCCGTTGTTACGGTCTTCTAAAATATCCATTGCTTCTTCACGATAGACATCCATCAGGTACGGTATTCCGGTTACTTTGGCACATTCTTTTGTTAACGACATCAGTTCTTTACGGCTGATTGACGGCAGGTTGAAGCAGCGAGCGCCTGCCATAATCTGCTGCAGTCCTACCCGTAACTTTTCAATGTAACTGTAAATTCCGATAGCGCCTAAAGGTATATTCTTAATTTCATCCGAACCTACGATATCTTTAACCTCTTCATAGCAGACGAAAATCTCTTCCGGAGTCGAACCGAACTGGCTTACGGTGTTGGGCAATTTGTTTTCTTTAATCCAAGTATCAATGTTCTTGCCTACCATACCCGGTATCATTAACGCTCTTCCCATACAGACCGCTTTGGCAAAGGGAGCACCCAGTGCCAGCGCTTTGAATATGCCGTCCTCGCTGGAAAATCCGCCGGCGAAGGCAATATCGGGCACTCTTTCCCCCCTTTGTGCCAAACGTTTACAGAAATCCGCGGCGGCTGCATGCAGATAGAGGCTGGGCATACCCCATTCCTCCATCATTCTCCAGGGGCTCATACCGGTGCCGCCACCGGAGCCATCGATTGTCAACAGGTCGATTTGTGCTTTGGAGCTCCATTTTATTGCCATTGCCAGTTCGCGAAGTCCGTAAGCGCCGGTTTTTAATGTAATGCGTTTGAAACCGAGGTTTCTTAGTCTTTGCACTTCCGCATAGAAACTTTCCTCATCTACAAAACCGAGTCTGCTGTGGCGTTCGAATTCTTTTAATGAGCCGTCACGGAAACTGGCTTGATTGATGGGGTGGGAGGGGTCGGGGGTTACTATATAGCCGCGTCTCTGTAACTCGAGGGCACGCTCCAGGCTGTTAACCTTAATCTCACCACCGATACATTTGGCGCCCTGCCCCCATTTCAACTCGATGGTGTCAAGTCCGTGTTTTTTACTGACATATTCGGCAACACCCAAGCGGGTATCCTCGACGTTCATCTGTACCAGTATTTCCCCGTAGCCGCTGTGATAGCGCCGGTAAATTTCTATACGGCGGTCAATATCGGGAGCGGAAACTATTTTTCCGTTACTGTCCAGTTCCAGTTCGGGGTCGATACCGCATACGTTTTCTCCGCAGACAATAGTAATACCGCTAATGGCTGCTCCGATTGCAAAATGTTCCCAGTTTTTTCGGGCAATTTCGGTAGAGCCGAGTGCGCCGGTAAAAACCGGCACGCGCATTTTAACCTTTTTATCCCAGCCGTATTCGGTTTCGGTATTAACAGCCGGAAATACGGCGGAATCGGAATCTCCGATAACATTATCCGGTAATCCTCTTGCTCCCAGTGCGTATCCCTGGATGTTAAAATGCGAGTAATCGACCGGATAATTCTTATCTCCTCCGGCTGTGATATCACCGAACGGACCCGGATAAATCAATTCCCGGCTGCGAAAAGTTGCTTTAAACACCTCGCAGTTGCCGGTACAGCCGTCGATACATCTGGTGCACAGGCCGCTTGACGGGACTACGCTCTTGGAACGGTTGACGCTTTTTGTGGCATCATTTGCATTTGGTTGTTGTAGATTCATAATCTCCCTCTCAGTTATTTATTTATATTCGATAATCCGCTTCTATCGAATACACAAATGGCATTCCGATTTTGCGGGTCAGCGATAACTTTGGCTAAGGCTGCGTTTGCTGATAGCGGGACCTCGATGACTTTAATATATTTTTCGAATTTTGCCATATCCGGCAGCAGTTAAAGAAAAACATTTTCCGAAACACTGAAAAAGTTAAAATTAAAATCGGATTTTTCATCGTCGGGATAAACCGGCAGATACAGAATATTGGATTCTATCAGGTCCTGGAAGAAGTGCGTGCCATACGAAACTTCCGGTCTTTGTCCGGCTTTTTCTCGTGCCACCTCTACCAAAACAGCTGTATTATCTATATCGGCATAGCCTACATTTATGCCGAGTTCTATATTTGTACTGCCCCATCGTCCGGGTCCCATCAGCATTACTTTATTGTCTCTGCAAGTCAGTATTTTATTCAGCTTGCCTATTACTCTGCCGATGCTCTTTTTCGTTTCTATATCCGGTATTTCAGCATAGATTTTGGGGTCTATGTAAACAATGTATCCGATGTTATCCACCATACCGGCGTTGATAGCACGGTCGGAGCGGAAAAGTACCTGTTCTTTCGGCATTATTTTAGGGATGCTGACACAAACACCGCCGAGGCTGGGAACGTGTAGCGAACGGCACTGCAGCAGATTGATTTTTACATTTTTATCGCTGTCAATATAAGCCGTGAATTCGATATCTACCGGTTGTTCCCAAGCCTTTTCCAGCCTGTTCAAAATATCACCCATAATCTCAACTATATCGGTCTGATTGATTAGATTATTGAAAGTTAAAACCAGATTGTTGCTCGTATCTTTTGCGGGTTTTACAAGCCAGTCTTTTACAAAGCCATCCGATACATCTGATACAAAGAGGTCGATGGAAGGAAAATCGAAATCGGCGCTGATTTTATTAAAGGGAATAGTTTTGAAATCGTTAGCGGAAATGTCTATAGCGTCCACCATGCGCTGTGAATACTTCGATACTTCCGTTGCGGTTTCCGGGCGAAGTGCCGGATGGCTGACGGCTATC
>JAAYAZ010000023.1 GCA_012719115.1 Dehalococcoidales bacterium | reverse complement strand
TAGTTTTCAAGAAAGCGCTGCAGTTTATCTTCATTCCGGTAGAGGTAATAGACAATCGCCTCCGCTTCCTGAACGGAAGCCCCGATAAACAGGCTGCAACAGCGGCTGCAGCCCTTGAAGCAACTGAGCGTTTCGTTATTTGCCGAAAGGGTTTCGTCCTGTTGTTTATAAAGGTTATCGAAGAATTGCTGTTTCTTTTGAATGAATTTGATGCAGTAGTCTTTCCTCAAGTTGCCGACAATGCCCAAATAGGCGATTTCTCTGTTTAGCTCGAACGGATTGTTTATCTTTTGTGGATTTCTGTTGTTTCCCATAATCGATAAGCATTGTAGCAATCTTTTTCTAAATCCGCAATTGAAATCTTTGTTACCTTGACTAAGTACAGCCAATAACCTATATTGGGAGAAACAGATATAAAGCTGTTTAGAGTGTTATATGAATGTCGGAGTATGTAAATTAAAGCTCAAACTGGCTGAGGGAATGTCGTTAAAGAGTAAGCGGCAGGTGATTAAGCCGATTATCGCTCTTGTTAAAAACAAGTACAACGTCTCCATTGCCGAGGTGGAAGATAACGACCTGTGGCAGTTAGCTACTCTGGGAATCTGTTTTATCAGTAACGACTCTAAATACACCGACGAAGTCATCTCAAGTATCATCAGTTTTATCGGCAGCGGACGTTTCGAGGTCGAGATTATAAGTCAGGAAGTCGAAATCATACCGTTTTAAACTATTAGGTTGCTTCTGCTCAATGACCGGACGGGGATGGATTTGCCGAAGTTCAGCGGCGGCGATAATTTAATTATGGATATATCATCTTTTATAAAATATATCAGCTCGCAATCTTCCTATGACGGACAAATAGCGCATCTGGAACACATTCCGCCGCGCGAAGCAATTTATTCGGAAACGAAACAGCCATTAAATCCCGGTGTAGAGGAAGTCCTTAAGAAAAAACGCATTTATCCGCTCTATCTGCACCAGGCACAGGCTATCGATATCGCCAGAAGCGGTGAAAACGTTATGATTGCCACATCCAGCGCCAGCGGCAAGAGCCTGTGCTACAACATACCCGTCATCGAAGAAATCATTTCAAATCCTGCCAGCCGTGCCTTATATCTCTTTCCCACCAAAGCGCTGGCACAGGACCAGCTGGGCAAACTGCATTATATGTTTGGCCCCAAGTTTATAGGTAAGCAGCAGGCGGTTACTTTTGATGGGGATACTCCGCAAACGGAGCGAGGAGAAATCAAAAAACAAGCCGGAATTGTGTTAACCAATCCGGATATGCTGCACGTGGGCATCCTCCCCAATCATGAAGACTGGATAAAGTTTCTGCATAATCTGAAATTTGTAATAATAGACGAAGCGCACAGCTATCGCGGTGTTTTCGGCTCGCACGTTGCGCTTGTCCTGCGCAGGTTGAGACGCATTTGCAATAAATATGATGCCCATCCGCAATTTATATGCTGTTCGGCTACCATAGATAACCCCTGTGAACATGCTGAAAAACTGGTCGGTTTGCCTTTCGAAGTGGTAAACGAGGACGGTTCGCCGCACGGGGCAAGGGATTTTGTGTTCTGGAACCCGCCGGTAACGGATGTTGTAAGGGGAACCAGACACAGCAGCAACAGCGAAGCGACAAGTCTCTTTACCGAACTGGTGCGGCATAATATCCGCACACTGGCTTTTACCAGAACGCGCCGGTTGACGGAATTGATATTTAAATTTTCCAAGCAGAAGCTCGATGAATTAAGCCCTCATCATTCTAAGAGAATCAAGCCCTACCGCGCCGGATATCTGGCTGAGCAGAGGCGTCAAATCGAGCAGGAATTATTAAACGGACAGCTGATGGGGGTGGTGGCTACCAGTGCGCTGGAACTGGGGATAGATATCGGCGACCTTGATGCCACGGTGCTTACCGGTTATCCGGGAACCGTCGCCAGTACCTGGCAGCAGGCCGGGAGAAGCGGCAGGGGAGGCGAACTTTCACTCAGTTTTCTGGTTGCTATGGATAACCCGCTCGACCAGTATTTTATGAGAAATCCCGACGCTTTTTTTAAGAAGAGTTTTGAAAATGCGCTCATAAATCCGCAAAATCCCTATATATTAAACGAGCATCTGTTGTGCGCCGCATGGGAATTGCCACTGGGTCAAAATGATAAGTATTATTTCGGTGTCGATTTTACAAAAGGCCTTTCGGAGTTGGAAAACGATGGTTTAATCAGGCAAAGACACGGCCGCTGGTATCCGTCGCCATTCGTAAATTATCCCTCGCAGGATGTTAACATCCGTTCCGCTTCTGCGGATAACTTTACCTTAATTGATTCCTCTACCAACTCGATACTGGAAACCGTGGAAGCCGGTTTTGCCATTATGCAGGTTCATCCGGGAGCAATTTATCTTCATCAAGGTGATGCTTATCTGGTCACTTCTCTTGATATGACAGCGCGTATTGCCAAGTGCGAGCCGGCAAAATCCAACTACTACACAGTTACAAAGGAACTGACCGATTTAACGGTTTTGAATAAACTGAAAGAGAAGCAGTGCGGAAAGACGCAGGTCTGCCTGGGGGAAGTAGAAGTAATTACTGTGGTATCCGGTTTTAAGAAGAAGGCACAGTACACCGAAGAAATACTGGGAGAAGAACCGCTCAACCTGCCGCCGCAGAGGCTGCGCACCGTGGCGCTCTGGTTTGACATAACAGATTCTGAATTAAAAGAACTGGAAAAAGCGGGGCTCGATAGCGCCGGCGGATTGCACGCTGTCGAGCATGCGGCAATAGGAATACTGCCGCTCTTTGCAATGTGTGACCGCAACGATATCGGAGGGGTTTCCACGACCTATCACTCCGATACAGGCAGGGCACAGGTATTTATTTATGATGCTTATCCGGGCGGTGTGGGCATTTCCGAAAAGGGTTATGAGATGATTATCGATTTATGGCAAGCTACCTTTGATGTTGTTAATGCCTGCCCCTGTACGGAGGGATGCCCAAGTTGCATTCAATCCCCTAAATGCGGCAATAACAATAATCCGCTTGATAAGCAAGCGGCTCTGCATATTCTTAAAGATTTGCTATAATATATGAATCGGTTGTATTTAACGGAGGGCGAATGATAAAAATCGGTGTTGACCCGACCATATTTTCTATAGGGCCTTTGCATTTTGCCTGGTACGGCTTGGCAATAGCTCTCGGTATAATGTTTGTTGTATTTTGGGCTTATCATGAAATTAACAAAGGCGCTCGCATATCCTACGATAATTTATTGATGGCGGCTATTGTCGGCATCCCTACAGGAGTAATCTTTTCCCGTCTGGTGCATGTCATTGACCGCTGGGAATATTATAGCCAAAACCTTGGCCAAATTATAGGTGGTGACGGGCTATCTGTATACGGTGGCATTCTTGGCGCCCTTCTCGCAATCTGGATTTATAGCCGCTATAGCAAGCTTAATTTCGGGCATTTACTGGATGTAGTTGCTCCCGGTATCGCTATCGGGCAGGCTATCGGTCGTGTGGGATGTACCTTAAACGGTTGCTGTTACGGCGACAATACTACTGTACCCTGGGGAATCGAATATACCAACCCCAACAGCTATGGATACGGTGCGGGTGTAGTGCATCCGACACAGGTTTATGAAATTATATTTATGGTAACCCTGTTTATCATACTCTATAAACTGCGCGGCAGGTTGAAGCCGGACGGCTCTCTGGCAATGGTATATTTTGCCGGTTACGCTATATGGAGATTTTTTGTGGATTTCATCCGGGAAGGTACGCCTTTCCTGTTCGGTTTGCACCAGGCGCAGGTAATAGCTATAGTTATCCTGATAGTTATCATTGCATTGGCGGTGAAAAATAAGGTAAGCTTTGTTAAGAAAACTGACATTGTTGAAAAGGAAGAAGAGGAAGTTGGAAACTGATAACGAAAAAGAAGAATTAGTATTTGAAGTTTTAATCGAGATACCGAAGGGCAGCCGTAATAAATATGAATTCGATAAGAAAAGACGGCTGATAAAACTGGACCGTATGTTATTCTCATCGGTGCATTATCCCAGTGACTACGGTTATTTCCCGGAAACGCTGGCTCTTGACGGCGACCCGCTGGATGCGCTGGTTCTGGTCGGCGAGCCGACATTCCCCGGTTGTCTGGTAGATGTAAAACCGATCGGCTTATTCAAAATGCATGATGAAAAGGGTCCCGATGAAAAAATACTGTGTGTGCCGGTAGCCGACCCGATGTGGAATTATCTGCAAACGCTGGACGATGTGCCGCAGCACCTGCTGCGTGAAATCGAGCATTTCTTTACGATTTACAAGGATTTAGAAAAGAAAAAAACGGGTGTCGAGGGATGGAACAAGGATTTAACCGAGACATTCAGAATCATCAAAGAATCACAGGAACGCTATACACAAAATCAGGAGTAACAATAAACTTTTAATCGGTAATCAGTTAAACGCCGGCCTATTTGGGCTGGCGTTTATTTATATAGCGGCAGGAGGTATTTTTGGAGCTTGTAAGGTAATCTTCCTATAAAATATACAACCGAACTATTTTAACGCTTTTATATTAAAATGTTTAATTCCACGATTTTAATGTCGCGGCGATTTGGTGTCTGTTTTAATTTATAAAGAACGGAGTTTACTTTGAAATATATAAGAACAATTAAATACGATAATCAGTTTCTTCTGGATAATATGATGGGACCGAATGCTATGAAAATTCTGGAAGAGATGACGGCAGGTCTGGCTCTGAAATCCGGTATGAGAGTGCTCGACCTGGGTTGCGGGAAGGGGCTCACATC
>JAAYAZ010000212.1 GCA_012719115.1 Dehalococcoidales bacterium | reverse complement strand
CTGTGTCAATTGAGTCATCAATTAATGATGCTCCTACTTCATATGATTGTGCCTTTAGGAATGTAGCTGCCATACCCCCACCGATAACTATTGTATCTACTTTTGCCATAATATTATCCAGCATGGCTACTTTATCGCTTACCTTAGCGCCACCCAATAGCACCCCGAAAGGATGCGGCGGCTCGGTAAGCACCTTACCTAGAGCGTTTATTTCCTTCTCCAACAATAAACCGGATACAGATGGCATATATTTGGTAACACCAACAATCGATGCATGTTTTCTGTGAGCCGTACCAAAAGCGTCATTGACAAAGATATCACCATGTTTTGAAAGTGCTCGGGCAAAGGTATCATCCCCTTTTTCTTCTTCCTCGTAAAATCTGAGGTTTTCTAAAAGCAGAATATCGCCGTTTTGCATATTGTCAATAGCGCAATCTACTTCCGAACCGATACAATCGTTAACAAACCCAACCGGTTGCCTCATAATTTTTGAAAGATGTTGAGCTACTATTGCTAAGCTAAACTCGGCATTAGGCTTTCCCGAAGGACGTCCGAGGTGTGAACACAGAATTATTTTTGCCCCTTGTTCAAGGAGATAGTCTATAGTAGGCAGCGAAGCCCTGATGCGGCTGTCATCGGTAATATTATGTGTTTTATAATTAAAGGGGATATTATAATCTACCCTTACAAGTACTTTTCTACCGCTGACATCAATATCTCTGACTGTTAACTTATTCATCTGCACCCTTTTTCGTGAAAATAAAACAAATCAGGCGATTTGGCTACCTGATGCTAAGCATATAATTATATATCATTTTCGTTTAACAGTGAATTCTTTTAACTTCCGGTAACAATGTCAGTGTCTCTTTAATTATCCCTTCAGAATCCAAACCGTACTTTTCTCTTAATATCTTTGGCGTCCCGTGCTCAACATATCTGTCCGGGATACCTATCTTTTTAATCATTGTATCGGTGATACCTGCTTCATGCAGTAGAGACGAAACAGCGCTGCCAAAACCACCTATTAATACGTTTTCTTCTACTGTTACAATGTATTTTATTTTACGTGCGGTATCCAATATAACCTCTGAACCAAGCGGTTTTATAAAACGACCATTGATAACAGTAGCCTCGATTCCCTTTAAAGATAGCTCTCCCGCCGCCTGTATAGCATAAGGTACAGAAGCGCCGACAGCCATAATAGCTACATCATTGCCTTCTTTCAATATTTCCGCTGTACCCATCGGAATTGTTTTGAACATATCATCCATTTTTATACCCGTTCCGCAACTGCGCGGATATCGTATAGCCATCGGATGTGGTGTTTGTGTCGCGGTATAAAGCAAATGCTGTAATTCGTTCTCGTCCTTAGGCGCCGAAACAATCAGGTTAGGTATAAGAGACAAGTAAGATAAATCAAAAATGCCCTGATGTGTTTTACCGTCATCACCGACAATACCGCCACGGTCAATCGCAAATATTACTTGCAAGTCCTGTAAACAAACATCATGTATTATCTGGTCAAAAGACCGTTGCAAGAACGTAGAGTAAATAGCTACCACAGGTATATACCCCTGTGTAGCCAATCCGGCTGCAAAAGTTACGGCATGCTGTTCACATATACCTACATCGAAAACTCTATCGGGGAATTCATTCTGAACAATGCTAAGGCAATTCCCCTCCGGCATGGCCGGTGTAATAACAACCAGTTTAGGTTCCTGCCTGGCTAGCTGTAATACCGTTTGAGCGAATACTTCACTATAAGTAGGGACTGTCTTTGCCTGAACCTTACATTTGGGTGAAACCCCATGGAAATAAACGGCATTGCCTTCAGCAGGGGTATATCCTTTACCTTTCGTTGTGGATATATGAATAAGCGTCGGTTTATGATTGTAATCCCTTGCCTGTATCAGTGCAGTCTCAAGGTCCTTTATGTTATGCCCGTCAATAGGGCCCATATATGCCATACCGAATTCTTCCCAAATTGTAGTCGGCATAACAAAACCCTTAATGCTGCTTTTAATCTTGTCTCCGAATTCCCATAGTTTTTTCCCCAAAGGTAAATAATCTAGAATTCTTTTACTTTTTTCACTCGCTTTATAATACCTTTTATCAAAGCGTACCTTACTGAATATTTTTGATAACGCTCCTACTGTGGGCGAGATAGACATACCGTTATCATTAAGAATAACAATCAATTTGGAACCCAGATAGGGAAGATTGTTAAAAGCTTCCAGCGCCATTCCGCCTGTTGCTGCCCCATCGCCGATTACGGCAATTACCTGATAATCTTCTCCGGCCAGGTCTCTTGCTTTAGCCATACCCATAGCAGCAGAAACAGAGGTGCTGGCATGCCCTGCTCCAAATGGGTCATGAGGGCTTTCATCACGTGAGGGAAAACCCGAAAGACCACCGTATTGACGTATAGTGTTGAATTGATTCTTTCTGCCGGTAAGCAGCTTATGAGCATAAGACTGATGCCCGACATCCCAGATTATTTTATCTTCTGGGCTGTTAAATACCCTGTGCAAAGCTATAGTTAGCTCGACTGCCCCCAGGCTGGACGCTAAATGCCCTCCGTTTACTGTGACAACAGAAACCAATTCCTGCCTGATTTCAGCAGACAGTTTTTCAAGTTGCTTAACAGAAAGGTTTTTCAGGTCTGCGGGGCAATTTATATTATTTAATAATTCGGACATAATTTATACTCAATTGAACGGCAATCTGAAAATATATGTATGGAGTCAACTCTTATACTAGCAATGAAGTTGAAAGGTTGTCAAGAAATTGTAAGGGGGCATAACATATTTAACTTGACGGTTTAACAAACTGTTTGCTAGACTGCTCTATATTTACCCGGTATTAGGACATTTTTTTGATCGAAGCTATTCAAAATCTGGACATTCTCCGAGAGTTCATTATTATAATTTTATCCGCTACTCCGATAAGTGAGCTTAGAGGAGCCATTCCTCGTGCCATTGGTACTTTTGAATTCCCCTGGTATTATGCCTTTTTTCTAGCCATAATCGGAAATATGTTGCCGGTTCCTATTATTTTATTATTCCTGGAGTCTGCTGCAAAACTGTTAAGCCGTATAGCGATAATGAAACGTTTTTTCGATTGGTTGTTCGAAAGAGCCAGAAACAGAAGCGGGATAATACAAAAATACAAGCATTTAGGATTAATACTACTGGTTGCTATCCCGTTGCCTGTAACCGGAGCATGGACAGGTTCCCTGGTAGCCGTATTCCTTGGTATAGGCTTCAAACAGGCTTTCTTTTCCATTTTCATCGGCGTAGTCATTGCCGGCATTATAGTCACTTGTTTAACACTGCTTGGCTGGGCAGGGGCAATTATAGCCGCAGTTGCCCTTCTGGGGTTAGTGGTCTTTAGTTTCTTTAAAGCTAAAAACAAGAATCAGGATAATTGAATCCGGTATGTAATTTTACACTTACCGACAATTATTATAAAATAGTGGTGTTGTATTTATATCTCCCTGTAGCTCAGCTGGACAGAGCAACTGCCTTCTAAGCAGTGGGTCGAGAGTTCGAATCTCTCCGGGGAGGCCATTAACTTCTAAATGCCCCCCTATTCATTTCTGTTTGTATTATCTGCTGTCTTAATTCTGTGCAATATTATTAAATGTTTCTCTATAAAAAGAAAGGGCTATTAACATAGCCCCTTCCATGTGTGTATAAATAAATATGTTGGTTTTTTTATTTCTTGCCCAATAAAACTAAAACGCCGTACACAATCAGGAAAATACCGATAATCCAAGAGATAATTTCAGGGAGAGGCAGAAAGGGTAAAATCAGAAAACCGGCTATTATGCAGACAATTGCAACCACCATCTTGTTAGAAAAAATTCCCATGTCAACCTCCTTGTGTTAATTCGCCAAAAGATTAACACTTCCCATATGTTATGTCAATACTTTCTGCCCCGTTTTTATATGTATATTTATGTGATAGAATTACTTTACCGATTAAAAACACTGAGGTCGATTTGATAGGTTTTTCAGATAAAATATCAGACCCTGCTTATTCAAAATACAAAAAGGATTCCATAACATGGTCATTCCTGTTCTCTTCCATTTTAGCAGTAATAGCAATTATAGGCTTCCCTATTTACGGTAATTCTAGCGGCGAACTGGATTGGCCCGAGTCACTTTTTTACGGGATAGGTATAGGGGGAATGTTTATTGCAATTGCAGCCCTTCAGACTGCAAAAAGAAAACTGGACAAAACATGGGACGGTGTTGTAATTGATAAGCAATTCTATGTCAAACATTCCAATAATGAATACAATACAAAGTATGTGATGAAAATTGAACAGGATTCGGGAAAAATTAAAAAAGTCAAATGGACGGATTATGCGAATATATTTAACTACTACGAAATCGGCGACAGGGTGAGGCATCATAAAGGTCTTTATTACTATGAAAAATATGATAAAAGCAGGGATTCTGAAATCTTATGCATCTCTTGCTTACAATTCAATGATATCAATGAGTATTTCTGTATAAGATGTAAATGCCCTTTATTAAAATAGCACCGGCTTATCGGCTAACAGCATTTTATCCCGAGCACTGTTAACGATTTAGAAAAGCAATAACTTCACTATTAAAACGCTTTCTCATTTCAACAAAAAAAGCGTGAGACCCCCCATCATATTTAACTAATTTCGCATTCGCCACACGTTTGGCGATAACCACCGATGATTGCGGATTGATTATGCTGTCAGCATTGCCGGTGATTACAAGCGTTGGTACTTTTATCAGTTTTAATCTGTCAATTGTGTCATGCTTCCATATTGCATGTATCTGATTGGAAATACCCGAAAAATCCATCTTCTTTGCTGCTTGTTTTATTACCGTTTTAATAAACAATTTGTATATCTTTTTATTAAAAGCCAGTTTTGCCATAGCAGTTACGATATCTCCGGGAGGTACACTTAACAAATCGTTATAGGAATAATTGCCCTCATACCCCAACATTTTTGGTAACTCTT
>JAAYAZ010000211.1 GCA_012719115.1 Dehalococcoidales bacterium | reverse complement strand
TCCACCGCTTCCAGTTTAGCGGCACGGTTTGCCGGATAAATCGCTGCGATCAGACTGATAAAAGTTGTTACAGCTATAACCAGAAGCACCATATCTATCGAGAACACAGACATCTCGAATGTAGGATAATCACTCAGGAAGGTATAGCTCCCTATTATGTTAAGTGCTTTACCGGCTAAATATCCGATAGCCACACCTGCAACCCCTCCGATAAATCCCAGTGCAACCCCTTCCATAGTAAACAATAAGCGAATGGTTCCCGTGGTAGCGCCTACTGCTTTCATAACACCTATCTCACGGGTGCGTTCGTAAATCGACATCATCAGGGTATTTATTATGCCGATGCTGGCAACAATCAATGCAATGACTCCAAAAGCGCTCAAACCAATCTGTATAATCGAGAAGATACTGTTAATCTCTTTCAATATCTCAGCGGGTGTGATGGTGCTGAATCCTTCCTCTCTGATTGAATCCGCCACCATATCTATATCGTTAACATCACTTACTTTTACCAGTAACGAGGTACCGGGTTGCTCAAGTGAATACTGGTTGGGATTATCGCGGTAATAGCGCGCCATATCAATGGTATCATCCATCGGTATTACAATTTGCGTGGCATTCATCGTTTTTAAGATGACACCTGACACTACAAAGCTATAGTTTTTGTTTTCCGTATTATAGGCATTGGCTTTTCCGACAGTAATTGTAACTTCTTTTCCAATAGCATTTTCCGCCGTTTCCCAGCCGAAAGCCGCCAGGTAGTCGTAACTTATAAGGCACTCACCACGGGCGTTTTCCTCAAAAAAGTTGCCTTCTACCAAAGTCATCATTTTGATTTGATAATCCGGTCCGGAATTAATGGAAACCGAATATTTTTTATCGCTGCCCGCCGCTTTGACGTATAAAGCGGAGACTCCGACGTTATAATCTACGCGTTCCACTCCCTCAATAGAAAGCAGTTTATCGATGTCATCAGCGGTAAAAGAGCGTATAACAACATCGGAGGAATCAACAATTTCATAGGGAGTTTCGACATAAGTAAAACTTCTTTCCGTAGCATATACGGTTAAAGCATCCTGTGGCACCATCAAACCGAACTGGTCGACGATAAATCTCTGCAAACCGGTACCGATGGATGTCATCAAAGCAATCAGCACTGCGCCGATAATAATTGCCAGCACTGTCAGAAAAGTACGGAATTTCTTGCGCCACAGGTTATAAAAAGCGGTTTTGATTACGTCGCTAAATCTCATCCCTCATCCTCGACAATTTTCCCGTCTCTCATTTTGATAATACGACCGGCTTCCTTAGCAATTTCCATATCGTGAGTTACAATTATCAGCGTAATCCCTTTTTCCTTGTTCAACTGCGACAATAACTCCATAACGTGTTTGCCGTTCTTACTGTCAAGGTTTCCGGTCGGTTCATCGGCCAGCAGTATCTTGGGTTGGGTCACCAGAGCGCGGGCAATACTGACACGTTGTCTTTCACCACCGGATAATTGGTTGGGACGATGCGACGCCCTTTCGGCAAGACCGACGATATCCAGGGCTTCGGCTGCCATTTTCATACGATTGCTTTGCCCGATACCCGAAAATATTAAGGGTAAAGCTACATTTTCCGTTGCGGTATAGGTAGGATGCAGGTTAAATGCTTGGAATACGAAGCCGATTTTTTCATTGCGATAGCGGGAAAGCTCTTTATCACTGGCGCTGCTCAAATTCTGCCCATCTACAATTACCCTACCCGAAGTAGGTGTATCCAGCCCGCCGATAATATGCATCATAGTTGATTTTCCGGAACCGGAAGGACCGACCAGGGCTACAAATTCACCCTCTTTTATCTCTAAACTGACGCCGGAAACCGCATGGACAATTTCTTCCCCCATCCGGTATTCTTTGTTGATATTCTCCAGTTTTATCATATACTCTGCCGTTTTATCGTATTCAATGTATTATCCCATTATTGCAGGTTTACTGCAAATACGATGCTGCAATTTGTCGGAAACATTATATTATGCTAAACTTTTTTAACTATTCCAAAGGAGCATTATGAAACACCGTATTTTTTCAGGGGCGCGTCCCACAGGACGTTTACATATAGGTAATTATCTCGGCGCATTACAGAATTGGGTTAAATTGCAGGATGAATACGACTGCGTATATTGCATAGTAGATATTCATGCCTTAACATCGATGGAAGACACTTCCGACCTGCAGGCAAATATACATGAGATGCTTTTAGACTGGCTTTCGGTAGGTTTGGACCCGCAAAAGAGCATCCTCTTTGTACAGTCGCATGTGCCCGAGGTTACAGAGCTTAACACCCTTTTGGGGATGATAACTCCTTTAAGCTGGCTTTTAAGAGTACCCACCTTCAAGGACAAGGTTAAACTGCAGAAAGAGAATGTTAATTACGGCTTGGTGGGATATCCGGTGCTGATGGCTTCAGATATAGTGTTATATAAAGCGGATACTGTTCCGGTCGGTGAAGACCAGTTGCCTCACCTCGAATTAACCCGTGAAATTGTACGCCGTTTTAACAGCCTGTTCGGAGAAACGCTGATCGAACCGAAAGCCAAACTGACAGACTTTCCCAATGTTCCCGGTCTTGACGGCAAGGGAAAGATGAGCAAGCAAGCCGGCAACCATATCGAAATTGCCATGACGGAAAAGGAAACCGCCGATAAAATCAAAACCGCCTTTACCGACCCCGCCCGCCTGCGCCGCTCCGACCCGGGTCACCCCGAGATATGCAATATCTATAAGCTGCTGGGGCAGTTCGATGCCGAGGGCAGAAACGGGATTGACGAGAAATGCAGGAACGCCGAAATCGGTTGTGTGGAATGCAAAAACCTGCTGATAACCGCTATCAACAACACTATGAGACCTATCCGCGAACGCCGTGCAGAACTCGAAGCCAACCCCAAAGCGCTGGAAGGTATTCTGGCTGACGGCGCCGAGCGCGCCCGTGTAATCGCCCAGGATACGATGAGATTGGTCCGAAAAAATATGAAGCTGGTCTAACAACCGGCTTCTTTGTTTATGATTGATTCAATTTTAATATTTCCGCTTTTAAATCCTTCGACAAGCTCAGGATGAGCGGAAATATATTTTATATTGCGGGCTCTACATATCGGGAAAAGACTACTAAAACCGTTCGTGGTGAGCCTTTTTATTAGCCGTTCGTGGTGAGCCTTTTTATTAGCCGTTCGTGGTGAGCCTGTCGAACCATAGCGGCTTCGATATTGCTACCCCACCCCCAGATGTTGAGTTTCCGCTTGGCGAAACGAAATCCCGATTTATCGAGGCTTCATTCGTTCATCACGAACTCCAGCATGACAATTGAAATCCCTCTTATTCTCCCTTTACGAAAATGAGAGAACTGCAGAGTGATAATTCGTATAATGTCATTCTGGAGGCCATAAGGGATGGCCGAAGAATCTTGTATGTTAGTAAGATGATAAAATAGTGTAAATGCAGCAGATCGTAAGAATCTAGGTTATAAGACCGTGCCCCAGCGTGGTCGCTGCATTTAGAACTCTCTTTAACCC
>JAAYAZ010000210.1 GCA_012719115.1 Dehalococcoidales bacterium | reverse complement strand
CGGATTATTATCAGCATTGCATAAATATATCGGTGCTAACGGAAGTATAGTTGCTTACAATAAGTCTTTTGAAGAAAACGTGTTGAAACAGCTGGCATTGGTTTTTCCTGATTATGAAGAATGGATTAGCTCTTTAATGCCAAGATTTATTGACCTGCTCACTCCGTTTCGTAATTTTTGTTACTATAATCCCATACAGCAGGGCAGCGCATCACTTAAAAAAGTTTTGCCGGCAGTAACCGGTATTAGTTATGACGGAATGTCAATTGCCAAAGGAGATGACGCCAGCCTGGCATATCTGGAAATCGCTTTCGGGAATATCGATGATGTAAAAAAGGAAGAAATACGCAGAAATCTGCTTGACTACTGTGGATTGGATACTGAAGCGATGGCACTCATTTTGGGCGGATTATATAAAATTATTGGTTAGAAAATTTTTCATAAAGTTAAAAGGGAATTTCTTGAATGGAATCAAATAAAGGTGGCTCCTCTATAAATAATAATATATTGGTCGAGTTGGTAAATACAAGCATGCCTTACGGTAAATACACGGGACGATTATTGTGCGATTTGCCCGAGCCTTATCTGGTATGGTTCAGGCAGAAGGGTTTTCCCGAGGGTAAGTTAGGCCAGCAGTTATCCGCTATGTATGAAATTAAGGTAAATGGACTGGAATACCTTTTAAGACCTCTTAAAAACCTTTAGATAAACGGGGGGGGTATCGATATGAAAACTCTTATTATTTTTGATTCCATGTATGGTAATACTGAAAAAATAGCAAAAGCTGTTGCCAGTGGTATTTCGGGTGACATAAAGGTACTCAAAGCGGGTGAAGCGCATCTTTTAGATATTATAAACATCGGCTTGCTGGTAATTGGTTTGCCTACACAAGGGGGAAGGTATACCAAACCGATAGCAGCATTTCTTAATGAAATTTCAGGCCAAATTAAAAAAGGTACTATTATTGCTTTTTTTGATACAAGAATGCCATCTGCCTGGGTAAAGATATTCGGCTTTGCCGCAGGGAAAATGGCAGATTACTTTAAAAAAGAGGGTTTTCAAATAGTGGTGCCTCCGGAACCATTTTTTGTACAAGGTGCGCAAGGACCTTTACAGGATGGGGAACCGGAAAGAGCGGTAGCTTGGGGTAAAGACATTTCCTTAAAGATTAAGTAGTTTCACAGACCCCATACACGTAAAAGCCGGTTATCCAAAAAGC
The DNA here is from genome assembly GCA_012719115.1 of Dehalococcoidales bacterium. Classification (GTDB taxonomy): domain Bacteria; phylum Chloroflexota; class Dehalococcoidia; order Dehalococcoidales; family UBA5627; genus UBA5627. The sequence continues at coordinate 1,991 of JAAYAZ010000210.1, read as the reverse complement.
TATTATGTATTTTAATTAACAGAATGAGTAATGGGAACACAAAACCATACACTCGGAGTTGAAAATAATTATTGTACGTTTCCCAAAGCAACGTAGTAACTGTTCTCCAAAACCTCAATTGCTTGAAGTATTGATTCCAAAAACAGCCCCGAATTAGAAGCCGCAGCACCATACAAAATCAATATGTCATTGTATAGAGTATCTATCAACAATTGATTACTCGTGTTCGTAACATATTCCGGTGGGGTACGCACAAATTGTTCGTTTTCTACTTGATATTCTTCGCCACCTTTTACTACAGTTATGGTTACTGTTGTAAAAGCAGGTCTAACTGTATCAGTTGTCTGTGTAGATGTTGTGTGCTTGTCGGATGAATTTATTTCTTCAGAACCAATCCACGTTGTTTCGGTTACTGTAGTAATAGCCAATACCGATCCCCCTTCCGGTGGTGTTTGAGTAGCCAATTGTTTTTCCTGAGAAATAACATCAATCATATTCAGTTGATTCTGCATTATTTCGGATGACTTATCTACAGCTTTAATATTATTAGCAGAAGCCATTACAACTATTTCATTGACGCGTTCTGTAACAAACTCGGAGTATAAATTAGCCTTAGCCTCATCACCAAAAGTGAAAAACAATTGCGCTTTCTCGGAAGCCAATTTTACATTATATAAAGGATTGTCAGGCATACTGTTACTTGCTGCCGCTACCGTTCCGCCGCCGGATAGTAAAAGTACGATACAAAGGGATAACGCAACAGGCACCCACTGAAATTTCCATTTAAAAGAAGACAGTTTTGGCGTATTTGCCTGATTCATTTCTGATTCTAATATATATTTTAATCTGGCTTTAAAATCAGGACGTGCTTCAACAGAACTTACAGCATTTTGAGTTTTAATAGAGACATCGAGCAGGGACTTCAATTCATCGCTGTATTCAGGATAATCCGCAATGCAGTCCTCAATAGATTCACCCTCTATTAAAACTCTGTCCAAGCATATATCCAATACTTTTTCTATATAATTTTCTTTCTTCTTAAACATTTTTCTCTACCATCATTAATTTTCTAAGAGCAACTATGGCGCTATGCTGTAAAGCTTTAACAGCCCCCTGTGTCTTCCCCATAATACGTGCAACCTCGGCAATAGGGAGCTCTCCGGCAAAACGCAGCGATATGACCTCCTGTTGCGCCGGTGTCAGCTTTTTTGATGCAATTAAAAGTTTTTCTATATCCTCTTTATCCTCTATCGCTTTTTCCGTACTGCAATTATCAATAGCCATATAATCGTAGAGCGGGGTAGTCGATTGCCTCGACTGCTTTCGGTAATAATCAATTACATGATTATGTGCAATACGAAATAGCCAGGCTGAAAAAGGCACATCCTTCCATTTATAGGAAGAAATCGATTGCAGTGCCTTTATAAACACTTGTTGCGTCATATCTTCAGCCTCAGTATTATTGCCAACCTTCAGAGAAATATAACGATAAATCTTATCGAAGTTTTGCTCATAAAGCTTGGCAAAAGCCTCTTGATTGCACTTTTGTGCTTGATGTACCAGGCTTTGCTCTTCTTGCACCCGACAACTCCTTACCGAATAAACTCAACCGGAATACTGCTCCGAGAGGAGTAAACCGGCACATTGGCGTTACCACGTGCAATTATTATAACGAAGGATTTAAAAAAAGGATAGCTTTTAATATCGACTTATTATGAATTTTTGTCAGTTATATTGTAAAATGAGGACGTTATAGTATAGTATAAAGTATAGCTATACCATTATTATGCGGGAAATTAGCATTAACAGGCAATAATTAATCATATTCTGAAGTGGAACAATAATTATACGGGAGAGGTTAAAAGTGTCTAAGACAAAAGTAATGATAATTGATGAACAACCCTTTTTTAAAGCTGGTGTGCGTCAGGCCTTAGATAATCAGGGAGATTTTGAAATATCGGAAGGCAGTCCGAATGAAGATACTTTGGCTG
>JAAYAZ010000209.1 GCA_012719115.1 Dehalococcoidales bacterium | reverse complement strand
TTATGGGAAATATCTTATAGCTCATATCCTTTGGGATTGCTGGATGAAAAAAGGTATAAGATAACGCCATATTAAAAGTGTAACCTATGTGCCTGTACTAAAATGTAACCTTTGTGCCAGTTGCACAACCCCACCCAAGATGCTTCGTCCCGACAAATCGGGATGAAGCAATCCCTACAATGCTATTTAATTACCCCGCTCCTCATATATAATTAATAAAAGCGCAACCCTGACAATATTGAACGGTAGAGATTGCCACGCCCCGATTACATCGGGTCTCGCAATGGCAAATAATAAGAAGCCGTTCGTGGTGAGCCTGTCGAACCGTAACGGCGGCGGATATCGAATTGCCCTGAGATCCTTCACTCTGTTCAGGAGGACAGTTTTGATATTGTCATTCTGGATGTCACAAGGGGTGACTGAAGAATCCGGGGGGGTGGGGAGAGACAGGTATAAGATTAATATGGCAACAGGCGTGAATGTTGTAATACCCCCACTCAGAACTCTTCGTCTCGACATTTTCGGAACTTCGGCATGGCAAATAAGAAGACGACCATCGGTATTCCCAACAGACAGGACAAAGTTTTAAAGATAAAGCAAAAGGCTCGGAGATTACTCCGAGCCTTTCATAATTCTAATGTGATTCTTTTTAGAATATCGGGTTCAGCGGTATTGTCTGTTCCCTGGTAGGCCCGATGCAGGCAAAATTAACCGGGCAATCCATAAAATCTTCCATGCGCTTTATATATCTTCTGGCTTGTACCGGCAAATCCTGATACTTGCGTATATGGTCGGTAGAAGTCTGCCATCCGTCCAGTTCTTCATAAATCGGTTTGCACCTGTCATATTCGGAAACGCCGGCAGGGATATAATCGATAATCTTGCCATCCAGTTCATAAGCGGTGCAGATTTTTAACTTCGGCAGCTCATCAAGAACATCGATGCGCGTTATAATGCCGCCGGTGAAACCGTTAATCTGGCTGGAAAAACGAGCGGCTACGCCATCAAACCATCCGCAACGGCGCGGTCTGCCGGTAGTGGTACCGAATTCATGCGCCTTAATACGAATCGCATCACCGACTTCATCGTTCAGTTCTGTAGGCATCGGACCGCTGCCTACTCTGGTACAGTATGCCTTATAAACACCCAGTACCCTGTCGATACTGGTGGGGCTTACTCCCGAACCCAGACAACCACCAGCGGATAAAGGTGATGAAGAGGTAGCGTATGGATAAGTGCCGAAATCGGGGTCAAGTAATGCACCCTGCGCTCCTTCAAGTATAATCATATCGTTTCTCTTCTGTGCATCCCGAAGAAGTGTAATCGTTTCCTTGATATAGGGCGCCAGTCGTTCACCGTATTCGCAGCACTGCTTATATATTTCTTCCAAAGACAGGGGCTCGACGCCGTATATCTTGGTTAAGATATCATTCTTGGTTTCAACTACCATACTGAGGCGTTCTCTTAAACCTTCCCTGTCGAGCAGTTCCCCGATCCTGATACCCTGTCTGGCGGTCTTATCCGCAAAAGCAGGCCCTATGCCACGCTTGGTAGTCCCGAGGGCTTTACCGGCACGTGATTTCTCTTCCAGTTCGTCTATAATGATATGATAAGGCATAACAATATGTGCCCTATCGCTTATAACAAGACGACCGGTATCCACTCCGCACTCGTTAAGCGCATCTATTTCATCGATAAGTTTGGCTGGATTTACCACCACACCGTTACCGATAACACAGGTAACTCCCGGATAAAATATTCCCGAAGGAACAAGGTGCAGTTTAAACTCACCGGACGGATTGATTACCGTATGACCGGCATTATCACCGCCGGAAAAGCGCACCACTACCTGAGCATTCTCAGATATCATATCGACAACTTTACCTTTCCCCTCATCCCCCCATTGAGCTCCAACAATAGCTACAACTGGCATAATATCACCTACTTAGTTTATTTTAACTGGCGCCATACATGGTAGAGGCGCTGCCCTACGGTAATCATGCTAAAGAATGCAATTATACCGATGGCAATCTCCAACCGGTTTATAAAAAACCCGACCGCCAGTGCTATAACCCTTTCAGGGCGGGTAAATAAGCCCTTCAGACATTCAACTTTTATTATTTCAGCTTTGGCGCGTATATAACTTACTACCAAAGAAGACAGCATGGTAACGCCGACAAGCATTATCCCCCATACAGAGCCTACCACAGTAAACCAGTATAATATACCGATTAGTACAGCGCCTTCCGACAGCCTGTCCAAAGTGGAATCGAGCACCTCGCCGAAAACGCTTACTTTACCGGTTCTCCTTGCCAGAGAACCATCCAGCATATCGAAATAACCGCCGAACAATAACAATAAACCGGCAACCGGCAAATTACCAAGGGCAGCAAATACAGCAGTAACCAAGGCAATAAAAAACCCTATCCAGGTTAAAGTATTGGGCGTAATTCCTGTTTTTTCAAGCAGGTTTACCACCGGGTCGGTACAAACTTTTTCTACCCTCTTGCGAACTTGCGCCATTTTACTCATAGTTATATCAGTTTCAAAAACACTCACAGGAGACCAAATGCTACACTAATACTTCGGATTTCTCTTCATTGTCAGCCGCGTCTATCACGTTTCTTTTACCCAGTACTTCCAAATAGTAATCATAAACGCGCCGGGCAACTTTATTCCAATCATATTGCTGTGAAGTTATAATGCCGTTTGCTCCCATTCCTAAACGAAGCTCCTTATCGGATAAAATACGGCTTATTGCTTCAGCCAGAGGCTTCGATTTGCGTGGGCGCACCAGTAAACCTTCCTTGCCGTCGGTTAATACCGTTCTGTACCCTGAAATGTCGGTAGCCACGATAGGAGTCCCCACCGCCATCGCCTCCAGCAGTACAATACCGAAACTTTCTCCACTGACTGCCGGGGAACAATAAACATCGGCAGTTTTATAATAGCGCGGCAAATCGTCCAGCGAAACCTTACCTAAAAATACCACGTCCTCGATATTTTCGCGCCTTACCTTGTTTTCGTATTTTTTGCGAAATCTTATACCGGGCCCAATCACAATCAACCTCGAATTCGGATGATTCTTTTTAATAATTTTATAGGCATCAATCAGATATTTAAGCCCTTTACGTTTTTCCAATCTGCCGACAAAAAGAATGTTGAGTTTGCCGTCAAGAAATTTCTCTATCGGCTTCACATCCGGATGGAAATAATCCAGGTCTATTCCATTGGGGATAATCCGGTAGTCGCCGGGCACATATTTTTTGGCATATTCCATAGCCGGTTTGGATACGGCAATCTTACCGACAATCCTGTGGCGGCGCCTCTTCAGTTTGTATGTTGTGACAGGCCATCCGAAATAATAGTTCGGGATAACACCGGAGGCGTGAAACGTTCCGACAATAGGCGCATCTGCAAATTTGAGCATAGTGGAACACACCATAGGCATGCACGGTTCATGTAGATGAAATATATCGAACTTCTCCTTTTCAAGAACCTTGTCTATGCGAGAAGACAGCCTCAAGGAGGTGCTTATACGCAGGGTAGTTCCTTTAACCGGAAAAGGGCGCGCCTTACCGATTTTTATAAAGCTATCATAATTTTCGATAGGCCTCGACGTCGGAGCAATGATTTTAACCTCATGCCCCATTTTTGTCAGATGTTTTTCCAGTGCAACAATATGATTAACAACCCCCCCGGGATATGCAAAATCATAGGGGGATACCAATGCAATTTTCACTATACTACCAACCCCCCGCACCATACGTTAGCCAAATAACACATCATCAAAACAGATTAATTTTTCTTCTTCGAGTCCGATTGCTCAGGACCTGCAACATCTGCCGAATTCTTATCTGCCGATTTTGAGTTGGTAGTGATAAACTCCTCTACCATACGGCGGGCATCATCATCATGATACTGAACAGGAGGCGATTTCATGAAGTAGGATGAAGGAGCA
>JAAYAZ010000208.1 GCA_012719115.1 Dehalococcoidales bacterium | reverse complement strand
ATAATCGTTCTTTCTAATAATATACAGAGGTCGGCTTTCCCCTTGAGCCGGCCTCTGATTTCTAATTGTCGTTGCGAATCCCGATAAATCAGGATGAAGCAATCTCTACTAATCCTGATAATTACCCCGATTATCATTTACTCATAAATCCCTCTCACTCTCCCTTTGCAAAGGGATAAATGACTATAATGTATGGTTTATACAGATTTATCGAAAATAGTCTTTCCACTGTTAATCCGAAACCACAATCCATCTAAAAGAAGAGTTATTCTTCCACTTTGGGAAAGGGGAATCAAAGGGGATTTGCCTCGATTGTTTTCAATCGCTGATTTATAATCACAACGTGTCGCTACGATGCGGATGAGGGTTTAACTTAGTTAGATAATATAATCCTTCGAGCTACTGCCCACTATTTAAAAATATTTCCTAAAATGGTGATTCTTGTAATATTCCTGAAACATTAGCCCTGTAAAATAGTAAATATAGAACTTGAACAGGTTTTTGAAAATGAAAAAAATTGAAGCCATCATTCGCGATGAAAGTTTGGAGCCTGTTAAAAAAGCGCTTGAAAAAGAGAGTTATTTCGGTATGACAGTAAGCGAAGTCTGCGGCAGAGGAAAACAAAACGGAATCAGACTGCAGTGGCGCACCGGAGAATACTGTGTGGACCTGATTCCGAAGATTAAGATCGAGCTGGTGGTACTGGACCAAGATGTGAATGCAGTAATAAAAGCAATTACTACTAAGGCGCGCAGCGGTGAATTCGGTGATGGAAAGATATTTGTCATACCGATAGAGAGTGCGCTGCGTATCAGAACCGGAGAAAGAAACGAAAACGCTGTTTAGCATCCGGTCTGAATATTAATTAAAAGTATACATAAAAAATAATAAATAATTTAGGGAGGGATTATGTATAACAAAAATAGAGGTGAAGCTTGCGAGTACGTATTAAAATCGGCAAAGGAGCATGATGTTAAGTTTATCAAGTTATGGTTTACCGATATTAACGGGTTTTTGAAAAGCTTTGCTATCACTGTTGCCGAACTTGAACATGCTCTTGAGGACGGTATGGGATTCGATGGTTCATCCATCAACGGCTTCTGCCGCATCGATGAAAGCGATATGATAGCTCTGCCCGACCCGGAAACATTCAAATTGCTTCCATGGAGACCACGTGAACACCGCGCAGTAGCCAGAATGTTCTGCGATGTTTTACGCCCGGAAGGCTCACCGTTCGAGGGAGACCCCAGGTTTGTTCTAAAAAGGAATTTGGGAAAGGCTGCTGCACAGGGATATACGTTTTACGTAGGTCCTGAACTGGAATACTTTTACTTCAAAGATAACAAGGGAACCGAGGTACTGGATAAAGCCGGTTACTTCGACCTCACCCCTGCCGATGCAGCTGTCGATATGAGAAGAGAAACAGTGTTGACACTGGAGGAAATGGGGATACCCATCGAATACTCGCATCACGAAGTTGCCCCCAGCCAACAGGAAATCGATATGAGATATACCGATGCCCTCACCATGGCGGATAACGTTATGACATACCGTATGGTAGTTAAAGAGGTAGCCTTAAAGAACGGAGTTTATGCTTCCTTTATGCCCAAACCAATCTTTGGTGAAAACGGCAGCGGTATGCACGTACATCAGTCCCTTTTCAAGGGTGACAGGAATGCTTTCTTTGATAAGGATGACGGTTACTACCTTTCTAAGCTGGCAAAATGCTACATTGCCGGTATATTGAAGCATGCCCCCGAAATCATTTCCGTTACCAACCAGTGGGTCAACTCCTATAAACGGCTTGTACCCGGCTATGAAGCGCCGGTCTATTTATCGTGGGCAAGACGCAACCGTTCCGATATGGTGAGGGTTCCCGAATACCGGCCCGGCAGAGAAAACTCAACCAGAATAGAGTTCCGTGCACCCGACCCCGCCTGCAACCCCTATCTCGCTTTCAGCGTTATGCTGGCAGCCGGTTTGGAAGGCATTGAAAAGAATTATGAAGTGCCGGAACCCATCGAAGAAAACGTCTATGAAATGAGCGATGCCGAGAGGGATAAAAGAGGTATTGGAATGCTTCCGGGCAGCCTGGATGAAGCCATTAAACTGACCGAAAAAAGCGAACTGGTGAAAAAAGCGCTCGGGGAACATGTTTTCAATGCCTTTATCGCCAATAAGAAAATAGAATGGTTTAAATACAGGACGCAGGTTACCGAATACGAACTGGATAATTACCTGCCCCTGCTTTAACAACAAATAAACCATAAAATAAGATATTGCCTGCAGAGTTTTTCTCCGCAGGCAATGCCGTTAAAAGATTGTTACCTTACAATAGCATATGGTTTTCGGGGAGCGTCTTCGTGCCCTCTCAGGAAGCACTCCCCGGAGACCGCCCTCAACAGATAATTATACTGTAATTAACCAATCTATTCCAACCAACGATAGACGATTGTTACACCCGCATTTTCCACATTGCTTTTTACTAAGTAACACAACTTATTAGTCCATTATATTCCTGTTTACTATCAGGATAATTCCCGCTATAGCCCATGCAACGGCCGATAACACCAGTAAAAACATCATATAAGGGGCACTGTTAAATTCAGAACTTATCGATGAAAATGATAAGAATATCATCAGCGCCAACCCGATAAATATCGCCGCAGCGACAAAACGCCATTTCTTTGCCACTTCCAGTATTAAAACTATAAATCCGAGAATGCAAAGAGCAGATATTACTATTGCAAACAAATTCTCAAGCAAACCATCGTTACCGGAAAAAAGCTTAATAATATTGGCAACCACACTGCTTAATATACTGACTACTAACAGGATGTAAAATAACAATCTCAACTTTAGCGTAGTTTTTTGATTTCTAAAGCTATCCATATTCAGATTCCCCCGATATCACGATAATCAGGGACAGCATATACCCACACGTCAAACTGCGTCAAGTAATTCCTTTCTTAAAAGTTAATGATTGTATATGTTCTATTTAGTTTATCAATAATTTTTAAATAAATTATTAAATATCTTAATTTATATATTGACTTTTTTAATTTCTATGCTATTATATAATTAATTAAATCAATTATGAACTTAATATTATTAATAAAAGGAGGTAGAAAACATGGCACAGGACTGGTTGGAACTTACGAGGCTAACCGGAAATAGCCCGCTCTCAATAGAGCAGGTAAGGCTTACGGATAAGGATATCAAAATATCCGGCGAATTCGAGTTGCCGCCCCTGGCAAAACTATCCGCCGAGGACCAGGTTTTCGTAATGGCATTCGTGCGCTGCCACGGCTCTATTAAGGATATGGAAGCCGCTTTCGGCATCAGCTACCCTACCGTAAAAAACCGCCTGACAAAAATTGCCGGGCAATTCGAATTTGCTGTAAATGTCCCCGTCTCTCCAAGAGATGAAATACTTGCCAGGCTGGAACGAGGAGAAATCACCGCCGGCGAGGCAATAGAGAGGTTGGAAAAGTGAACATACCGCCGTTTTTAATGAGGCTGAAACTGGTCGATAAAAGAACTTGTATAAATCTATGGATTCCCCTTTTCCTGGCCTGGCTGATTGCCGGGTTACTGGGTCTGGCATTATCCCCGTTGATACTTTTACTGGTGCTGCTGCTCTGGCCTACCGGTTGGGGCAAATTCCTATGGCAATTCGGTCCGCACTTATATTCCGTATTGTGCGAGTTGAGACATCTGGAAGTAGATGTACAGGGAAGACAAAATGAACAGGTTTTAATTTACTTCAGATAATAAATAAATAAAATGGAGGAATAATAAAATGAAAAACAGGAGAAAAATTCTCGATATGCTGGCTGAAAACAAAATCACAGCCGAAGAAGCGGACAGACTACTATCTTTAATGGGTGACGAAACAGAGGAAAACGAGACTGCAGAGTTAAAAGATAAAAATCCTTTGAAAAATTTGAAATACCTGCGGGTGGTGGTAAAGACGATTCCCAATCCGGAATACCAGCCGAAAAACGGAGACCTGTTTACAGATGATGATGACGATAACGACAATGTTAACATCAGGGTTCCTATGACGCTTATCAGGGCCGGAATGAAACTGACATCTATTATCCCGCCTTCCGCTTATAACCAGGTGGACTCATCCCTTAAAGAAAAAGGCTTTGATTTCGATCTGCGCAATATCAAGCCGGAAAACATAGAGGAGTTGATAAACGCACTCGGAGACTTGGAAGTAAATGTGGAGAGCAAGAACAAGAGGAAGAATACCACCGTAAGGGTATATGCGGAGTAAAATAAATAGTTTAAAAATGTATTCTATTTGGCTTAAGTTCGACAGGTTCATT
>JAAYAZ010000207.1 GCA_012719115.1 Dehalococcoidales bacterium | reverse complement strand
TGGACAAAATAGTAGCGGTTATAAAACAGAAAGCCGACTGCCTTATTTCATATCATAATATAAATGAGACTCCTTCCTTCGACGCATTAAAAGATATTGTGGCAAGGCAGCTTGAAGCCGGCGCCGACATCTGCAAGGTAGTGACATTTGCCAACAAAGATGAAGACAATTTTACTGTTTTACGGTTGATTCCGCAGTTTCCGGGAAAAAGGGTTATTGCTTTTGCTATGGGAGAGAAGGGACTTGCCAGCCGTATACTCTGCCCGATAATAGGTGGTGATTTTACCTATGCGGCAATAGAAAAAGGAGCGGAATCGGCGGAAGGGCAGTTAACGGTTGAGGAGTTGCACCAAATATACCGGATGGTGCAGAAATGACACATCATATTTCTGCCAATACCGGAATCTGCGGGCTTATCGGAGACCCGGTGGAACACAGCATATCTCCCGCAATTCACAATGCCGCCTTCAAAAAATCAGGGTTGGATTATATTTATCTGCCGTTTCGGGTCACATCCGAAAATCTACCCGGAGCCATAACCGCATTAAGAAGCCTTGATTTACGCGGATTAAACGTAACCATACCGCACAAGGTTGCCGTTATGCCGTTACTCGACGAGATAGACGCGGTTGCAAAAAATATCGGGGCTGTTAACACAATTGTAAACAACAACGGGCACTTGACCGGTTACAATACCGATGCCGCCGGATTCCTTAAATCACTGGTTAAAAGGGATATAGACCCGTCGGGGAAAAAGGTAGTTATACTGGGAGCCGGGGGTGTTGCAAGGGCAATTTCTTTTGCACTTACAGAGCAGAAAGCGGAAATCGAAATCCTAAATCGCAGCGGGTCGCCGGACCCGGCAGAAAAACTGGCTGCAAACTTATCCAAACATTCTAAAAGCAAAATCCGCGCTGCCGAACTGAGTGAACCCAACCTTAAACGGGCATTAAAGCAAGCCGATATTTTAATAAATGCCACCAGCGTCGGTATGAGCCCCGATACCGATAACACCCTGGTGCCGCCGGAACTGCTAAAACCCGATATGGTAGTTTACGACGTTGTTTACAACCCGCAAAAAACAAGGCTGCTTGCAGATGCGGAAAAGGCGGGGGCGGTGGCAATCGGCGGATTGGATATGCTGATATGGCAGGGTGCGCTGGCTTTCGAGCTTTGGACGGGCGTGGAAGCGCCGCTGGATACCATGACGGACATGGCAGTTAAATTATTAAATAAGTCTGCCTGAATATAACCATTGTATTACATCAGGGTAACAATTTATTAATAAAACGGCCCCCCTATCGTCCTGACGAAAAGATAAGTTTGTGAAACAGCCGCTATGTTATTATAATATGTATATAATAATATCGAGATTGAAATTATGAAGACAAACATTGCATTGATAGGTTTTATGGCCACCGGCAAGACCACCATCGCAAAGACTATTGCCGCAAAACTCGATAAGACACTGGTTGAAATGGATGTTCTTATCGAACGAAAAGCGGGTAAAAGCGTTGCTGATATCTTTAAAGATGACGGTGAAATTGCTTTCAGGCAACTGGAAATCGATATTACCAGGGAAATCGCAGAGCAGGATAATCAGGTGATTGCCTGCGGCGGCGGTATAGTTTTGAACCGCATTAATATCGACAGACTGAAAAGGAAGGCGGTAGTTGTTCTACTGACGGTGTCCTTTGATGTAATCGAGAAAAGGGTTTCCGCAAGTACAGGTGTCAGGCCGTTACTGGCAGGCAGTAGTGATAAAGCACAGGCTATCAGAGAACTGATGTCATTCAGACAGCCCTTTTATGAAAGAGCGGCGGATATAACGGTGGATTCGTCGAATTTGGGTATTGAAGCTACCGCAGATTATATAATAGATAAGGTTAAGATTTATGAGAGTTAGAATCGATAAAAGTGAATTACATGGAAAGGTTGTTGTTCCGCCGTCAAAGAGTTACACCATCCGCAGCCTGATGTGCGCTGCGCTAACCAAAGGAAAAAGCAGCATTATAAACCCGCTTTTATCCGACGATACGGAGGCTGCCGGCGAGGCGCTTGAAAAAGTCGGCGTTAAGATAGATAAAAATGACGGCCGCTGGGAAGTAACGGGCGGTCGTTTTCATGCACCTGAAGGCGATATTTATTGCCGTGATTCTGCGGCAACTTTGCGCTTTATGGCCGCTCTATCCTGCATTATTCCGGGAAAATGCCGGCTCGTTCCCAGCCCACAGCTTGCCAAGCGTCCTATCGAGCCGTTGATGACGGCTCTCAATACAATAAAAATTAATTGCTACTGGGAAGACTCGGCGCTTGTTGTCGATGAAGGCAGATTTTTGGGGGGTAACGTGAGCATGACGGGAGATGTCAGCTCCCAATTCGTTTCTGCCCTGCTTTTTTTATGCCCTTTGGCAGAAGTAGGTTTAAATATACGTCTTACCACCCCGCCCGAATCCGCCCCCTATATTGAAATGACGCTCGGGTGCCTGAAAGAATTCGGCATAGACATAATAGCCTCCCCTTACCTTCAGTTTTTCACCAGTGATTTCCGAAAATATAAACCGGCCGATTACAAGGTTGAGGGCGACTGGTCCACTGCTTCATATTTACTTGCGGCGGGAGCTATGACGGGAAGAACGGAAGTAACCGGGCTTAACCTCAACAGCATTCAGGGAGACCGCACAATAATAAACCTGTTAAGCAAAATGGGCGCTTCGATATCGGCTAAAAAAGATGTAATAACTTCCGGTTATTCCAAGCTAAAACCAATCAGGGCAGATTTAACCGATTGCATTGACCTCTTGCCGACCATAGCAGTAGTAGCAGCGTTAGCTAACGGACAAAGCCGCTTTTACGGGATACGCCGTGCCAGGTTCAAGGAATCCAACCGCGTTACCGCTATTAAAGAGGGGCTGGGGAAAATGCAGATTGAGGTAACCGAAGACGACGATATGCTCACTATCAACGGCGGAAAACCGGTGGGTGCAATAGTTGACAGTTTCGGAGACCATCGCATTGCAATGGCATTCAGCCTGCTGGGAGCGGCTGTCGGCGATACCGTCATCGAGGGAGCGGAATGTGTTTCCAAAACATACACCCACTTCTGGCAAACCCTTGAAAGCCTCGGGGCAAAGGTAGAAAGCGATGTCTGACAGCCTTGGCAAGGTGTTCACCATAACCGGTTTCGGTGAAAGCCACGGCAAACTAATCGGCATTCTTATCGGCGGCTGCCCTGCCGGGTTAGCTATAAGCGAATCCTATATTCAAAAAGAACTCGATAGGCGCAAACCCAACGACAATGCCACTTCAACTCCCCGCAGGGAAGACGACAAAGTAGAAATCCTCTCCGGTATTTTAAACGGATATACAACCGGCGCTCCGATATGTCTGGCAATCAATAATAAAGATACCCGTTCTGTTGATTATGACAGCCTTCATCTTATACCAAGACCGGGGCATGCCGATTACACGGCTTATATAAAATACGGCGGTTTCGGCGACTATCGCGGCGGCGGACGCTTTTCCGGACGGATTACTGCCGGTTTTGTAGCTGCCGGAGCTGTTGCCCGTTTATTGTTAGAAACCATAGGAATTGATATCTTTGCTCATACTGCAGAGATAGGGGGGATAGCCGCAAAATCACAGACTTTGGACACGATAAAACAGAACAGAAATGACAACAGCCTGTATTGCGCCGATTCGATAGCCGCAGCTAAAATGATGACTGCTTTAGAGCAAGCCTCTGCCAGCGGCGACAGCCTGGGAGGTGTTATAGAAGGAATCGCTATCGGGATTCCGGCAGGTCTGGGAGAGCCCGTTTTCGATAATTTGGACGGTGATATGGCAAAGGCATTGTTTGCCATTCCGGCGGTAAAAGGTGTGGAATTCGGCGCCGGGTTTAACGCCGCCCGTGTGAAGGGCTCCCAGAATAACGACCCGCTGGAAATACAAGACGGAAGGGTAATTAGCAAAACCAATAATGCCGGCGGCATTCTGGGCGGAATCAGTAACGGAATGCCGCTAATCGCAAGAATAGCCGTAAAACCGACTCCTTCCATAGCCAAAAAGCAGCATTCAGTTAATTTGAAAGAAATGACCGAAACCGAAATTGAAATAAAAGGCCGGCACGATGTCTGCGTCGTACCCAGAGCTGTACCGGTAGTGGAAGCTATGATGTCGATAACACTGTGCGACTTTGCTCTAAGGGCAGGAATAATAGCGAGGGTAATAAAATGAGTTTAGAAGAATTAAGAACACAAATTGATGATATAGATAAGCAAATCGTTGAACTTATAGCCGACAGAAGCAAGCTCTCCGGGAGCATCGGTGAGCTTAAAAAGCAGGAAGGCCGGCAGGTTCAGGACAGGTTGCGCGAGGAAGCCGTAATGGGCAAGATAAAAGAGATAGCGCGTGAAAAAGGTCTGAAGCAGAACGATATAGAACTGATATTCCGCCAGATATTAATCGCATCCAAGAACATGCAGGAGACTTTTGTTGCCTTCCAGGGAGAACTGGGCGCTTACAGCGAGGAGGCTGCCATAAACTTCTTCGGCTCCGATATCAGGCTCAGGCCTTATGAAACGCTGGAAGACGTTTTTAAAGCCGTTGAACGGGACGAGGCTCAATTCGGCATAGTGCCGGTTGAAAACTCTATCGAAGGCAGTATCAGCAAAACCTACGACCTGCTTCTGGATTCCTCCCTAAAAGTCTGCGGCGAAACAGAATTAAGGGTATCCCATTGTCTGATATCAAACCATGGCGTATCGCTGGATTCTATTAAGAAGATCTATTCACATCCGCAGGCGCTGGGGCAATGCCAGGCATTTATCAAGCATTTACAGTGTGAACTCGTACCCACGTATGATACTGCCGGCAGCGTTAAAATGATTAAGGAAAAGCGGCTTATGGATGGAGCAGCCATCGCCGGCAAACGCGCTGCCGTCATATATAATATGAATATCATTAACTGTGATATCGAGGATAACCCCAATAACTTCACACGTTTCTTTGTGCTGTCAAAGGAAGACGCCCCACCTTCGGGTAACGATAAGACATCACTGGTATTCTCTGTCAAGCACAGGGCGGGCGCTCTGTATGAATTTCTAAAGCAACTGGCGGATAATGGTATCAATATGACCAAGCTGGAATCGCGCCCTACCCGCCAAAAACCGTGGGTTTATAATTTCTACCTGGATTTCGAAGGGCACAGGCAGGATGAAAAAGTAAATGAGATGCTTAAACAGCTCGAAGAATATACTATATTTTTAAAGGTTTTAGGTTCGTACCCGAAGGCTGCCCAGAAAAGTAACGATTGAACTGTCTTTGCGAGTTTTTCCGAAGGAAAAGCGAAGCAATCTTTTAAGAATAGACCAATAAGTAAAGTGACAATTATCGGTAGAGATTGCCGCGTCGTCCCGCCGTTGACGGGACTCCTCGCAATGACAGATTGTTAATCAGGTCTAACCCGAAGACTTACGCCGAAATCCCTTTCAATCTCCCTTTGTCAAAGGAAGAAATGATTATTATGTCAGGCTATGTATATATTCCGTAAAATCAATGCATTTCGATTACTAAAAATACTTCATTACGTTTGAATAAGACCTGTTCTCCCACTTTGTAAAAGGGGGGCCAAGGGGGATTTGCATGCTATATTCGATAATAATCCTGCGGATATTTTAAATCAGGCAGAATAGATATAATTCAAGCTTTATGAGACTATAAGCTTTTTAAACCGGGTCAACCTCGAATGTGGTATTATTATAAAAAATCGGGAATAATTAAATTTATGGCAAAAATAAACAAAATAGCTATTATCGGCGGCTCCGGCAAGATGGGACAGTGGTTTGCCCGCTTACTGAAAGAGGAAGGCAAATCGGTGACGCTTATCGGCAGGGATAAAACGAAACTGGCAGAAGTTCAAAATAGGCTGGGGGTTGCCGTAAGTACAGAAATTTCAGACATACAACAGGCAGATGCCGTTATCATATCGGTGCCGGTAGATTTCTTTGAAGAAACTGTAAAGCAGATGAGCCTCTTCACGCATTCAAGTCAGCTTATATTCGATGTTACCTCTGTAAAATCAATACCGGTTGACTTAATGCACCGCTATATAACTAACGGTCAGATACTGGGCACCCACCCGGTATTCGGTCCCGGCGCCCGCAGTTTAGCCAACCAGAACTTCGTGCTGACACCGACCACGCCTCAGGAGGAAAAGCTGGCTCTATTGGTACAGGATTTTCTGGCAAAACGAGAGGCAAAGGTTCAGATTATGACACCCGACGAGCACGACAGTATGATGTCTATTGTACTTGGGCTGGCGCATTTTATCGCCATCATTTCAGCAGATAGTCTTGCAGGGCTGGAAAAGCTTAAAGAAATGGAATCCATCGGCGGGATTACCTACAAAGTTTTATGGACGCTGGTAGAAAGCGTTATATCTGAGGACCCGGAACTCTATGCCTCGCTGCAAATGAACCTGCCGCAATTGCCGCATTTCCAACAGCAATTTCTGAAAAACGCTGCCGTATGGAGCGAGCTCGTCCAAAACAAGGATAGAGATGAGTTCGTTCGCAGAATGAAAACCATTCACGACCAACTTGAAGCTAAAAGCAACAACTTCGGGAAAGCTTACGACAATATGTACAAAATAGCCGAGGGGCTCTAACCCCTCTTTTTAATACTATAATTGAGGCCGCTATCGTTCTAAAGAGGACTTTGGGGTAAACAGGCTCATCCCGCGTTGCACCGGGGCAAGATTACGAGCGGCAAAGACTTTATCCGTATCATTTTTCCGTTCGCCCTGAAACTGTCGAAGGGTTAAAGAACGGATATATTCCTTTCATGCCAGAATGTCGTCCCTATTATTGGATATCCAGTTAAACATTTAGCTAATATCATTACTGAGAGCTTTTTATTCTGATGTCCCTTTAACACTCACATCAAATTATGAGCTATTTAATCCGTAATAAGGTCTTTTCTGTCTTATATTATATTGACAGATGGTGTATACTTAAAAAGTGAGCTTTTTTTGGAAGGAGAAACAAAATGGCAGCTAAATTTGAACTTTACACGGATGCTAAAGGTGAATACAGATGGAGACTGGTAGCCTCTAACGGTCAGGCTATTGCCAGCGGCGGAGAAGGTTATACAAACAAAGCCGGTGCAATCAACGGCATAGAATCCGTAAAGAAAAATGCGCCGGATGCGCCGATTGTAGAAAAATAAAACCACACACTATAATTAAAAACCTATATTGGAGCCAACGTTAGTTCGGCAGGGTTAATTGTTAATCGGTTT
Source organism: Dehalococcoidales bacterium (assembly GCA_012719115.1). GTDB lineage: Bacteria > Chloroflexota > Dehalococcoidia > Dehalococcoidales > UBA5627 > UBA5627. The sequence goes on along the minus strand of JAAYAZ010000207.1, from coordinate 320 downwards.
ATAAAACCTAATACCTGTAGTGACATTTTTTATGTGCCACTACAGGTATGGCCATTGTGTTAATGGTAGTTGTAATCATTTATCCGAACCTATCAAATTAAAACTCTTCTTAAGTTGAAACAAGGCTTAATTCAGCAGCCGGTCCAATTCCTTTTGGTCGAAGCCTATAACAACCTTGTCATCGACTACAATAACAGGCACGCCCATCTGGCCCGATTTCTGAACCATCTCATGCGCCGCAGCTCGGTCAACTGCTACATTGACATCACGATACGCCACGCCCTTTTTAGTCAGGTATTCCTTCACGCGAACACAATACG
>JAAYAZ010000206.1 GCA_012719115.1 Dehalococcoidales bacterium | reverse complement strand
TTCTCCATCTGCTTTTTATACTCATTCATATATTCCGTTAATGATTCCATATCCGAATCCCTCTCCTGTTCAGGATAATTAGAAATGACATTATGATCTTATTTCTCCCCACACCCCTCCCACATAAAGACTTGTAACACTGACTTCGGTTATCACATTCGTCAAATCTTTATCGCTTTCGGCAAATACCTTAATGTAATTTCCGGAATATCCGTTCCAGTTTCCATTATTTTCCTGCTCCCAGAGTACTTCAAGCTTTTCCCGATGAAACTGCTGTAAAATGCAGCCGCCGCCTCTTCAGCCAGAGCCAGCATTAAATCGCTGCGCTTTTTCTTTACCTGGGGCGAGATTTGATTCGGCATGATGTTTGCCGCAGTACCGCGTCTTTTTGAATAGGAAAAGACATGAATACGTGCAAAGCCCATTTTTTTGCAAAAGTTATAGCTTTCTGAAAACTCATCGTCGCTCTCCCCCGGGAAGCCGGCGATGATATCAGTGGTGATTGCAGCGTCCCCTGCTACGGAACGAATCAAGGATACCGCATTGGCATAATCATCAGTGGTATAAAGACGCCGCATTCTCTTTAGTACGGAATCGCTGCCGCTTTGCAAAGACAGATGGAAATGCGGGCACAGCCTTTTGTCTTTCCACAGTGATATTAAAGAGGGAGTTACTTCCTGAGGTTGCAGGGAGGACAGCCTGAGGCGTTCAATCGATGTTTCTTTAAGTATTATGTCAATCAGCTCATTAAGATTCAAACCATCGTAGTTGTATGAGCCGATTTCGGTACCGGTTAAAACCACTTCCTTGAAACCATGAGAAACTTTATCGTTAATCTCTGTTACCACTTGTTCGGTGGGAACGCTCTTTTCCCTTCCGCGAACGTACGGCACAATACAATAGGAACAGAAATTGTTGCATCCGTCCTGTATCCTGATAAAAGAACGCGTTCTCTGATTGTCGCAGTGATAACCGGCAGAAAAGTCATACCCGTCAGCAGCCACCAAACCTGACTCTTTTAAGAGTTGCGGAAGATTCATCTTCTCTTTATTCCCTACCGCCAGTTTAACGCCTTCGATTTTTAAAAGGTCATTTGCAGCATGTTCAACGTAGCAGCCGGCAGCTACTAAAACCGCATTTGGATTGCGGCGATGCGCCATACGTAAAAGATGCCGCGCTTTACGGTCTGCAATATGGGTAACCGTGCAGGTATTTAAGATGTAGATATCGAATTCCTCTTCCGTATTGACAATACGGTAGCCGGACTTCATGAATTTCTCCGTTAAAGCCTCAGTCTCCGCCTGATTCAGCTTACAACCAAGCGTATCGAACGCTACACGTATTATCTTTTTCTCTCTATTCAACCTCTACCTCCGTTTGTCGTAAAGATTATAGCAAATGGTGCATATCCTTGCAGATAGAGCACGAATTATGTTATAAATAGCCAGAATATTCATCAACTCTTAACATATGTTATACGGCAACAGCATTTCATTTACGAGCTTCTCAAAGCCTTATATCACAGGCTGATGCTGAAATAAAGCAAATGTTGCGAAGAGTAGAGAGGAAACAATTTGAACCATCTTCGCTGGAATCTCCTCCCGCCGGTACCGGCCGGCCATCCGGTCTGTAACTGCGGTTTTTCGCCCCTGCTTGTACAGTTAATGTACAACCGCGGTTTAACCGACCCGGCACAGATAGAATCGTTTATTACATCGGATAGCAAATTGTCGGGAGACCCTCTGCTGCTGCCCGATATTCATCAGGGGATAAACAGGATTTATCAGGGATTGCTTTCGGGAGAGAAGATTGCCGTTTACGGCGACTTCGATGTCGATGGTATTACAGGTACAGCCGTTCTGGTACAGGGATTGCAGGCACTCGGAGGAAACATCACCCCCTATATACCCCACCGCATAAGAGAAGGGCACGGGCTTAATTCGGATGCACTGGATTACCTGAAAAACGAGGGAATGTCGCTGGTCATTACTGTGGACTGCGGCGTAACCGGTATATCGCAGGTAAAAAGAGCTAAAAGACAGGGTTTAGATATTGTAATCACAGACCATCACACCCCGCTGGGAGAGCTGCCTGACGCCATTGCTGTTGTTGACCCGAAAAGGAATGATTCCAAATATCCGTTTAATGAACTGGCAGGTGTTGGAGTTGCGTTCAAGTTTTTGGAAGCTTTATATAACGGAATGGGCAAAGAAAAAGAGGTTGAAAATTATCTTGACCTGGTAGCTCTTGGGACCGTTGCCGATATGATGCCGCTTCTGGGAGAAAACCGCTATCTGGTAAAGCAGGGATTAAAAGTACTGAACACCAACCGCCGACCCGGTATCAGGGAAATATCAGCATTAGCCGGAATCAACGCCGATACTATCGGCGCCGAAGAAATATCCTGGTCACTTGCTCCAAGGCTTAATGCTGCCGGCAGGCTGCAACATGCCTTAACCAGCTATAAACTGATGGTAACCGAATCGACCGAAGAGGCGCTGGAATTATCGACGGTTTTAGAAGAACAGAATGCCGAAAGGCAAAAGATGACCGGCCGCTCACTGGCAAAAGCTAAAGAGCAGGTACTGGCTAAAGGTATTTCTCCTATTTTAATAGCCAGCGACCCTGATTATCCGCCCGGCATCATCGGTCTGGTTGCCGGCAGGCTTTCAGAAGAATTTTATCGTCCGGCTATTGTCATCAAGGTGGGAGAAAAATCCAGCAACGGCAGTTGCCGCAGCATCCCCGAATTCAATATTATAAATGCCTTAAACGAATGCCACGAGCTGATGAGCGATTTCGGAGGACATGCCAGGGCAGCCGGTTTTACCATGCCGACCAAAAACCTCTCCAAGCTGGAGGAGAAGCTCAACCTGATGGCAGAGCAACAACTGGCAGGCCTGGACCTGCGCCCCCGTCTGGATATCGATGCTGAGATGAATCTCTCTCAATTGGGGGGGAATACCTATCAATCACTTCAAAGCCTGGCGCCTTTCGGAATGGGAAATCCAATTCCCAC
>JAAYAZ010000205.1 GCA_012719115.1 Dehalococcoidales bacterium | reverse complement strand
AGGAAATCGACAACTCGCTGATGAGTGCAAAAATACTGGTTAATAAAATCAGGCAGGGGCTGGAGAGTGAAGTGTCCGCAACACGCATACCCGGCGGCGCACCCGTAAGGGGGGAGCCGGACATCTCCGGTTTATCACCAATCGAGAAAATCAAGTTCGCTATGGAAAGGAAATAATACAACATTGTCGTGCTGATTTCGTGGTGGCCGAACTCAAAATCCGGGGCGGGGAAATTACTAAAGCCGCTCATCCTGAGCTTGTCGAAGGAAGCGGCGGCATCAAATAAATAACCCCCATCCGTCATTCCCGATTTCATCGGGACTGCTATCCCGACAAGTCGGGACAAATTCAGGCTTCCCTCGGGGGAAGCTGTCGAACAAAGTGAGACTGATGAGGGTGCTAAAAACTGACTAAATGTATTAAAAAATTATACAGGAGAAAATAAATGGCTTTAACTTTAACCGAAGCATCAAAATTATCGAACGATATGTTACTGAGCGGCGTATTGGAAACCGTCATTAAAGACTCGCCCGTTCTTCAGCAACTGCCCTTTATCGAGGTAATGGGAAACAGCCTGACATATAACCGCGAGAACTCCCTGCCCGATATAGCTTTCTACGATGTAGGCGACGAATGGGACGAATCGACACCCACTTTCGAACAAAAGACCGCCAACCTGAAAATCATCGGCGGCGATGCGGATGTGGATAACTTTTTGAAAGCCACACGCAGCAACGTGCAGGACCTTGAAGCAGCCATCATTGAGATGAAAGCCAAAGCGCTGCGTCATAAGTTTGAGGAAATCTTCATCTACGGGGACTCGGAGACCAACACCAAGCAATTCGACGGCATCAGAAAACTAATCGATACCGGGACCGAAAGCGACCAGGTAATAGCCGTCTCTGCAAGCGGAGGCTCCCTTTCGCTGGACAATTTGGATGAGTTGATTGATGCTGTTAAGGGTGACAAACCGGATATGCTGCTGATGAGCCGCCGCTCAAGGCGAAAAATCAATTCGCTGGTAAGGGGAAACGGCAGTATGCTGGCAACCGACCGCGATAAATGGGGTAATTTTATCCAGCTCTGGGACAGCATCCCGATCGGCGTCAATGACTGGATTTTAGATACTCATATAGTAGCCGATGGCGTGGAAACCGCCACAACCGGCGGAGAGTGCTCCACAATTTATGCCATCCGGTTCGGAGAAGGCGCGCTGTGCGGGCTATCCAGCCCCGGATTTTTGCAGGTAGAACCAATCGGGCAACTGGAGAATAAGGACGCCTCGCGCACCCGCGTCAAGTGGTACTGCTCGATGGCGCTCTTTTCATCCGTCAAGGCAGCCGCTCTTATAGGGATACAGGACTAAATATAAACAACCGAAAAAGAAAATAACCAAAACCGTTCGTGTCCTTCGACAGGCACTGGATGCGCGGATATTAAACAAAGCTGTTCGTGGTCAGACTTAGTAAAAGCCGTATTTAAAAATGTTGAGTTACGTAGTTCGGAACGAAATCCCGACCAGTCGGGATCGAACCATAACGGCGTCGAGTAAAAATGTCATTGCGGGCCCCGATTTATCGAGGTGTGGCAATCTCTCCCGAATAGTAAGACTATAAAACTTCGGGATTGGGAATATCGGTCTGAAACACGCGGGCGACCAATAGTCGCCCCTACGGTTTGTCATGCTAAATCCCACCTATTGGGAATGATTGCCAGCATCTGCGGTACCTTCCCTCTTTAGAAAAGAGGGAGTGAGGGAGATTTTGAGAGAATACGGGTTTACAACCAAAATCCCTCTTAGTCTCCCTTTGCTAAAGGGAGAGAACAGCTGGTACAGACCGGATACAATGGTAACAAAATAGACCGGACACATAGGTAACAGTTAAGGTATTGGTTAAAAAATAAAAAATCCGTTCGCCCTGAGCATGTCGAAGGGTCGTTTGAATGGATTTTTAAGTGTAGTAGACGAGACGTCATCTGACACTCACGACCTCCCTGATAGTATTATCTGTCTGATGTAATCTATCCAGCATCTTGTCGTCTGCCAATTGTTTGCTGTCTATAAAGGTCTGGTATGGTGTCTT
>JAAYAZ010000204.1 GCA_012719115.1 Dehalococcoidales bacterium | reverse complement strand
CGGAATCCACCAAAAATATCATCGGTGAAAAGGAACTCGCTACAGTTAAACCGAATGTACGCATAATCAATGCAGCTCGCGGCGGTCTTATAGATAACGAGGCACTGGTGAAAGCCGTCAAGGAAAAGAGAGTTGCCGGGGCAGCAATAGATGTATTCGAAAATGAACCCTGCACAGAAAGCCCGCTTTTTGATTGCGATAAAATCATAGTTACCCCTCATCTCGGGGCATCTACCACCGAAGCGCAGACTCTGGCAGCCACAGAGGTAGTACAGCAAATTATAGATGTATTTAACGGCCAGCCTGCCAAATATGCCGTCAATGCGCCTTTTATCAAGGCAGAAGCAATGCCTTTCCTCTCCCCGTTCCTTGAAGTTTCATCCACTATCGGAAACGTGGCCAGTTACCTGGGAGAAGGGCAGATGACCGGACTTACCATCAAATATCAGGTTGAAATATCCGGCTATGATACCAACGCTTTGAAGGCGGCAATACTGGGGGGTGTGCTCAACCGTTTAACAGAAGAAAGAGTTAATGTTGTTAACGCCAATATTATCGCTGCCCGCCGCGGGATAAAAGTTATCGAACAAAAAGAATCAACCTGTGAAAACTATGCCAATTTGATTACCATAGAGGTAACCACCAGTTCGGAAACAATTACGGTTGCCGGAACAGTGCTGCGCGGAGAAACACATGTCGTCAGGATAAATGATTACTGGATAGATATTGTTCCTACCGGCGGCTATTTCCTGTTCAGCGACCACAGAGACAGGCCGGGACTCATCGGTGCGGTAGGCAAGATTGCCGGAGACGGAGATGTAAATATCAGCTATATGCACTTGAGCCGCTTAAAACCCAGAGGACAGGCTCTTATGATACTGGCACTGGATGCGCCTTTCTCAAAGGAACAGATAGAGAAGCTATTAGCCTTGCCCGATGTTTACAGCGCTAATATAGTCAAGATATAAAATATGAATATCGGTTTACTCGCCCTGCAAGGGGCTTTTATAGAGCATGCCAGTGTTCTTAAGCAGCTGGGAGTTGAGAGCAAACAAATACGTAAGCCCGCCGAACTGAAAGGTTTGGACGGGCTTATTATTCCCGGTGGAGAAAGCACCACCATGCTTAATCTGGCAAATAACTATGAGCTCATCGAGCCGCTCCGCAAAATGGGGCTCGATGGCTTCCCGATGATGGGCACCTGCGCCGGAATGATTCTGCTTGCCAAAACAGTTACTAATTCCGACATCCAAACACTCGGGCTAATGGATATTAAAGTGATGCGCAACGCCTTCGGCAGGCAACCTGACAGTTTTGAAACAGACCTCGCTATTAAAGCGCTGGGAGAAAAACCATTCCACTCGGTATTCATCCGCGCCCCTTTGATTGAAGAAGCCAATGACAATGTTGAGATTTTAGCGAAATTAGATAGCGGTACCATTGTCGCCGTCCGGCAAAATAACCTGCTGGGGATGTCTTTCCATCCGGAACTGGCGGATGATAACAGAATGCATGAGTATTTCTTAAAGATGGTTACGGGGAATATTTAACCGCTTAAATACCTACCAATCTCCCCTTACAAAGTGGTAAATGACTATTATGTTAACTTTTTTTATTATCAAGAAAAGTGCTTTTCGTTTAATTTATAATATTTTACGTTATAAAGAGAGCGTATTCTTGCACTTTGGAAAAGGGGAATCAAAGGTGATTTAATTCGATTACTATAGTGATTTGCATATTGTATCTGATGCGCGGACGACCAATGGTCGTCCCTACGTTTTTTGTCATACGCACAAAGACAATAAAAAGCCGCTCTTTGAACCCGTTCTGAGTGTATCGATGGGAAGGCTCCACAAACGAGAATATGGATTTTTTTGCCATGCGCACAAAGACAATAAAAAGCCGCTCGTGGTGAGCCTGTCGAATCCATAGCGGCTTCGAAAATTGCTATAGTAGAGATAGATATCGAAGTCGCATTTTTCAAGGTAAATCCTTCGTCAAGCTCAGAACAAACGCATCTTTAAAATTATAGTGGTATAATGCTTTACACCAAATGATTCACAATCAAGCCTGACGGCAGCTTGGGATAGAAATAGGTGGATTTGCGCGGCATTCTGTCTTTGACATCGGCAATATCCTTAATGGTTTGCCCTTTTACCATATTCATAATAATGGCAAGCTGGCAATCACCGTTTAAGGCCCGGCTCACCGCTTCCTTCCTTTCGTGAGTATAAGCAATCCGCTTTTCATCATCGCTCTGTATGCCTAAAATCTTTTCCAGTATGACATGGTCGACTATACTGACATCCATTTTTTTATAGACATCGGAGCGTTCTGCGGGCATCATAGCAACAGCAGCACTTAAATCCTTCAATGTCAAAATCGATACGGCACCCTGCTTTAAGCCGATAACCGTCAATTTCATATTTGCTTCGTCCTCAATAATTGAATCTACCTTCTGCCATACATCGGAGGCATCAAGAGATAAATGCTCAATATCAAAATACATATTCAACTTTTCTTCGAGGCCGATGAGTGTCTCCGATTTGAGATCATGAAGTAACCTATGAGTCGGGAATATAATCAGATTGGGGTCATCCATATCCATCAGTGTCATCATCACAAAGTTATAAGGGGCATCGGGGTTTTCAACTACGTCGCAGGTGCTGCGTTCTTTTTTATAAACCAGTGCGCTCTCATATCTGTGATGTCCGTCGGCAATGTAGAGCGGCTTGTTATTGAAATAATCACAAAACTCTTTTACCGCCTCAGGGTCGGTAATAGTCCATACATTATGCCGCTCACCATCAATTTCATCAGTAGAAATCAGCAATTTGCCGGTATCCATTTTTTTCAAAAAAGATGTTATTTTAAGGTCCTTGTCTTCATACATCGACATCACGGAACTGGTATTGGCGTTCAATGCCCACAATAAGTTAATTCTATCCTTTTTGGGGCCCCTAAAAGTTTTTTCATGCGGACGCACGATATTTTTACTCCATTCTTCCAGCCTTACCCGTACAATCAGCGAGCGTCTCTTATACTGATCGCCTTCCAGATGAAAGAACTGGTCATGCACATAAATTGCCGGCTCGTCATCGGTAACCATAACTTTTTGTTCCAGCCACTGCTGAAAAAGAGCCGCCGAACGGGTGTACCTGTTATTTGTATCGGAATCGTCCTCCTGCAGGCGGTTATACTCGATGCGGATAAAGTTGTAGGCATTGCGATTGTGCAATTGTTCATCCATACGGGGCGAAATAATATCGTAAGGAGGGCATATTACATTAGAAATATCCCCCGTTATTTCCCTGTTATAATGCACACCACAAAAAGGTTTGATTTCAGCCATTTAAATCGTTTTTCTCCATCTCTATTCTTATTTATTTAAAAGCTTAAAAAATTCGCTTTCATTTATTATTTTAATGCCCATTTCCCGGGCACGTTCCAGCTTTGAACCGGGGTCTGCCCCAACCACCAGATAATCGGTTTTTCTTGTTACATCGCTCTTTGCCACCCCACCAAGCTCTTTTATCTTTTCTTCAGCCTCAGGCCGTGACATCGATTCCAGTTTGCCGGTAATCACAAACTCAGTACCCTTAAGCGTTCCTCCCCCCGTTTCTTGCTTTCCTTTGCTCATCGATACCCCGGCTTTTTCCAGCTTTTCGATTATTTCCCTGTTTTTTGGATTTTCGAAATAAGCCACAATGCTGTCGGCAATCTTAGGCCCGACAGAGGGAATTTCCTCCAGTTTCTCTTTAGTTGCACCGGATAAATTATCAATACTTCCAAATTCATTAGCAAGAATATCGGCCATCTCTTCACCTACATGCCGGATTCCCAGCGCAAATATCAGATTACCCAGAAAACGATCTTTACTGTTCTCGATAGCGTCCAGCATGTTATCGACACTCTTTTGAGCCATTCTATCGATACTTAAAAGCTCTTCCCTCTTATTTTTAAGAGTATATAAATCGGCAAAATCGCTTACCAATCCTTCCTTATACAGAATCACACTCATTTTTTCACCGACGCCGCGGATATCCATTGCTCCACGCGATGCAAAATGCTCTATTTTTAACACTGCCTGAGCCGGGCAGGCAGCATCGGGGCAGTAATACATCACTTCCCCTTCCGGTTTATATATGCGGCTGCCGCATTCCGGGCAAACCCCGTTTACCTTAGCCGGCAAGTTAAACTCCACCGATATTGCAGGACGTTTTGAAAGTACCGGACCAACAACCTGCGGTATTACATCACCGGCTCTCTGGATAATCACGGTATCACCTTCCCGCACGTCTTTTCTACGAATATCATCTTCATTATGTAATGTAGCCTGTTTTATGGTTACACCACCCACCGATACCGGCTCCAGCACAGCATAAGGATTTAAGGTCCCCGTTCTGCCGACATTTATGCGTATCTCTTTCAAAATAGTATGTGCCTGCATAGCGGGAAACTTGTAGGCAATTGCCCAGCGCGGTTCACGGCCAACATCCCCCAACTGCTTCTGGTAATCAATGCTGTCAATTTTGGCAACGATACCGTCAGCATCATACGGCAAGCTCTCGCGCTTTTCCATCCATTCATTGCGATATGCTTCAACCTGTTCTATAGTTTCAACTAACCGATTGTTGGGATTGATTTTAAAACCGAGAGATTTCATATAATTCAATGATTCACTGTGAGTTTTCGGAAACTGCGCACCTTCAATACGTGCCAGTGTGTAAATATAGATATCCAAGGGACGTTTTGCGGTTACAGCGGAATCCAACTGGCGTAAAGAGCCGGCGGCAGCGTTACGCGGATTAGCAAAAAGCGGCAGCCCTTGTGCTGCGCGTTCTCTATTCAATTTATTGAAACTTTCACGGGGTATAAAAACCTCGCCCCGCACTTCAATCAGAGAAGGCGCTCCTTTGGGTAAAGAAAGGGGAATGCTTTTAATCGTTTTAAGGTTTTGCGTAATGTTTTCACCCTTATACCCGTCACCACGCGTTGCGCCGACAGTAAATCTTCCGTCGATATATGTAAGAGAAACGGATAAGCCATCCATCTTATGTTCGCAAACAAAAGCAGGATTTTGTCCGTTTAAGAGCTTTAGAGTACGTTTATACCATACCTTCAGTTCCTCTTTCGAAAAAACGTTTCCCAAAGACAATAGAGGCACTTTATGCTCAACGATTCCAAAAGCCTCAAGTGGAGCAGCTCCCACTCTTTGCGTGGGGGATTCGGGTGTTAAAAATTGCGGAAATTCCTCTTCCAGCCGACGAAGTTTTTGCATCAGCAAATCATATTCTTCATCGCTGATTTCGGGGCTATCCAATACGTAATACAGATAATTATGACGGTTTATTTCCGCCCTCAGATTATCGATTTCCGATTGAACATCATTCGTTTTCATTTGCATATTAAGTATATCAGATTATACGGGGTTGATTAAATCAGGCGCAGGTATTATTCTAATATCTGATGAAATTAATTGTTGGGCTCGGAAACCCGGGACAGGGATATTCGAATAACCGTCATAACATCGGTTTTATATGCCTGAAACATTTTTCTAAAGAGCATAAAATCACATTTGACAAGAAGCAGGCGGATGCCAGAATCGGGCGCGGTAACATAGAAGGATTAGATGTCGTTCTGGCAAAACCTCAGACCTATATGAACCTGAGCGGAAAATCGGTAAACCGACTGATGCAAAAGTATAAGCTCAAACCCGAGGATATAATCGTAATTCACGACGATATGGATTTGCCGCTCGGGAAAGTGCGTATCAGGATGGGCGGCAGTTCGGGTGGGCACAAAGGCATTAACTCCATAATCGCAGAGGTAGGAACACGTGAGTTTATAAGGATTAAAGTCGGTATCGGACGCCCCGAAAAAGATGAAGAAGACAGATTCTATGACCGCGATATTGTTGACTATGTACTGAGTAATTTTTCACGTGATGAAAAGAAGCAACTTGAACCATCGATTTCAAAGGTTTCAAACGCCCTGCTATGCCTGATTACCGAAGGGCTGGAACCCGCAATGAATAAGTTCAATTAACTTTGCCAATAGCTTAATTTGAATGCTATAATCCGATTGTTTTAGATAATGGCAACTAAAAATAAATTCATAGCAGTTATCGGTAATTCCAAAGCTTCGGCACAGGAAATCAAGCTGGCTGAAGAGATCGGGCGTGAAATAGCCCAAAATGGCGCTATACTGGTTTGCGGCGGTTTGGACGGGGTTATGGAAGCTGCCTGCCGCGGCGCTGTTTCCGAAGGCGGATTGACCGTCGGTATTTTACCGGGAACAAGCCGCAACGATGCCAACCAATATGTTAAAATACCCATAGTTACCGGCATCGGTTATGCCAGAAATATTGTAGTCGTCAAATCGGCACAGGCTGTTATTGCCGTCGGCGGCGGGTACGGTACATTGACGGAAATCGGCTACGCACTGAAAAACGGTATTCCGGTAGTCGGAATCGATACCTGGCAGCTTACCAATAAAGATAAGATTAACGATTCAATAATCCGCGTTGAAAACGCATTAGATGCGGTTAGCACGGCGCTGGAAATGATATCCGATTAAAATATATTAGAGATTCGGGGGTTTAAAGTTGTCCACCATAAAAAGCCTTAAAGCCAGAGAGATTCTAGATTCCAGAGGGAACCCTACCATTGAAGTAGAAGCACGACTTGCCGGAGGCACTGTAGCCTGCGCCGCTGTTCCGTCCGGTGCCAGCACCGGTAAATACGAAGCGGTAGAGCTCCGTGACGGAGATAAAAAAAGGTATAAGGGGCTGGGAGTCTTAAAAGCGGTTTCCAATGTTAATGATATTATAGCACCGACTCTTATCGGTATGCCGGCTCAAAACCAAAGAGATATTGATAATAGGCTGATTGAACTGGACGGAACTGAAAATAAATGCAATCTGGGAGCCAATGCTATTCTGGGAGTGTCGCTGGCGGTAGCTCACGTCGCAGCAACATATTTGAAAACCCCGTTATATCAATACCTGGGAAACGAAGAAACCTATAAACTGCCTGTTCCGATGCTGAATATCTTAAACGGCGGCAAACATGCCTCCAATTCCACCGACCTGCAGGAGTTTATGGTAGTTCCTGCCGGCGCTGATAGTTTCGTTTCTGCCCTGCAAATGGGCGCCGAAGTATATCACAGCCTTAAATCGGTATTAAAAAGCAAAGGATTAAATACCAATGTAGGAGACGAGGGCGGGTTTGCCCCCTCCCTGTCATCCAATAATCAGGCAGTTGAGTTGATTATTGAGGCAATCGAAAAAGCCGGATATAAACCCGGAACGGATTGTTTCATTGCGCTCGACCCCGCCTCCAGTGAATACTATAAGGACGACAAGTATCATCTTGAGCGAGAAGGCAAGACCTTAACAAGCAGTGAGATGGTTGATTTTTATGTAAAATGGATAGACGCCTACCCTATTATAAGCATTGAAGACGGTATGGCGGAAGACGACTGGGAAGGCTGGCAGCTATTAACAAAGAAAATCGGTGATAGGGTTCAGCTGGTAGGCGATGACCTTTATGTTACCAATATCAACAGGCTGGCAAAAGGAATTGAAACTAAAGCATCCAATTCTATCCTGATAAAGCTGAATCAAATCGGGACGCTTACCGAAACAATCTCCGCTATCGAAATGGCACACCGCGCCGGGTGGACGGCGGTAGTCAGCCACCGCTCCGGAGAAACAGAAGACACCACTATCGCCGATTTGGCCGTAGGACTGTGCACCGGGCAAATTAAAACCGGGGCGCCCTGCCGCTCGGAGCGTAATGCCAAGTATAACCGGCTGCTTAAAATAGAAGCCGAACTTGGGAATAAGGCAATATACGCAGGTAAGCAGGCATTTTTGAAACTTTAAGAAGATATTAAATGAACGAGGGATTAAGGCAAACTCCCCGGCAACCACCCAAATGGCTCTGCCACAAACTGCAGTGCTTTGCTGAGTTTATTAAAAATTATACAACCGATTATAAAGACCATTATTATCTGGATATTTTTGCCGGCAGTGCTTTCCATCCCTGTAAAATAGATAACTGCAACATAGAAAGTGCCGAAATAACTGCCTTAAAAAACAATTTTCAAAAGTGCATTTTTATAGTAAATGACCTTGAACAAGCTGATTTATTGAGCCGTTCGGCTGATAAATACGGAAACAGGAGTTATATTATTACCGGTAATTGTATTAACGAAAAAATGATGCAGCAGGCTTTTGACATTATTCCCCGCTCAAAATCTTCGCTGGCGCTGATTGACCCGGTCGGCTATAAAAAATTGCGCTGGACAACAGTTAAAAAAATTGCTTCTAAAGGGATGGACTGGGATGGGCATAAAACAGACCTTCTGATATTCTTTCCTTTGGAAATGGCTGTTTTAAGAAATCTGACCAGAGAGGAATGCCAAACATCCATTGACAGACTATACGGCAATACCGGCTGGCAAAATATCCGGCAGGATAGGCTTGAGGGAAAAATTGACCACAATGAAACCGGCAAAGAACTGATTGACCTTTTTAAAAAGGGGCTTAAGGAACTTAATTATAAATATGTCGATGACCTGCAACCGGCTCTTTTCTCCAACCCTCCCATCTATCATATAATCTGGGCAAGCGACCGAGACAGCCGCAAAAATGAGATTGATAATATCTGGAATAAACCGAGCTTCCTGCCCTGTGAGCTGTTCGGTAAAAAACCCGATGAATAAAATTATGAAGAAAATCGGTATTACAACCAATGTTCCTATAGAAGTGCTTATTGCTGCCGGTTACCGGCCGGTCGACCTCAATAACATATTTATCAGCGACCCTGACCCGGAGCGTCTGATAAAATTAGCTGAAAAAGATGGCTTCCCCATCAATTGCTGCGGTTGGATAAAGGGTATCTACGGGGTCTGTATGGAATACCATATCGATACCGTGATGTGCGTTACAAGCGGAGATTGCTCCAATACCGAGATGTTAATGGAGGTATTGAGGCATAAGGGATTAAAAACCATTCCTTTTTCATACCCGCAAGAACCCGATGAAACAGAAATGCAAAATACCTTGAACAAACTGGCGACGCAACTGGGGACTACCCTTGATAAAGCCGAAAATGTCAGAAAACAACTGGAACCCTGCCGCAAGCTTGCCGATAGATTGGATGAGCTTACCTGGCAAGATAATAAAGTAGGCGGGTTCGAAAACCACCTGTGGCTGGTATCCGCTTCGGATTTCAACGGCAACCATACAAAATATGCAGAAGAAATAAACAACGTTATTGAAGATGCCGAAAAACGTAAAGCCTACACTGAAAATAGCCTTCGACTGGCTTATATCGGGGTCCCTTCCGTTTACAGAAAAGACCTCTATCGCTTTCTTGAAATCAACGGCGCCAGGGTTGTTTACAACGAAATACAGAGACAGTTTGCCATGACACAGCCGGTAGCATCTCTGGCAAAGCAATACAGTATTTATACTTATCCGTACTCTATTACAAACAGGATAGAAGACATTCAAAGGGAGCTTGAAAATAGAAAAATAGACGGCATCATTCACTACGTTCAGGCTTTCTGTTACCGGGGCATTGGTGGTATTATATTCAAGGATGTTTTCAAATTACCGATGCTGACACTTGAGGGCAACGATAATTTTTATCTTGACCAACACATCAGAACCCGTATCGAAGCTTTTATAGATATGATAAAGCGTAATACTGACAGATAATACATTCCATCGATAATAAAGGGGGGACAATTATGACTAAAGTAGGAATAAACGGATTCGGCAGAATCGGCAGACTGGTTTTAAGGACTATAAACGAATATCATTTGGACGATTTGGAAGTGGTTGCCATAAACGACCTTACCGATGCCAAAACGAACGCTCACCTTTTTAAATGGGACAGCACTTACGGAGCTTACAAGGGAAATATCCAGGCAGATGAGGATGTTATATCTGTCGACGGTAACAAGATAAAAGTGCTTTCACAAAGAGACCCCGCCCAGATTCCCTGGTCGGATTACGGGGCAGAAGTAGTAATTGAATCCACCGGCATCTTTACCGATGCCGAAAAAGCTAACGCCCACAAACAGGGCAGCGTTAAAAAGGTAATTATATCCGCCCCCGCCAAAAACGAGGATATTACAATCGTGCTTGGTGTAAATGAGGACAAGTACGAGGCTGATAAACACCATATTATTTCCAACGCCTCCTGCACTACCAACTGTCTGGCTCCGGTTGCCAAGGTACTGCATGACAACTTCGGAATAGTAAAAGGCTTGATGACTACCATCCACTCCTATACCAACGATCAGAGATTGCAGGATATGTACCATAAAGATTTAAGGCGCGCCCGTGCCGCCGCCGAAAACATGGTGCCGACCACCACCGGCGCCGCCAAAGCCATTTCGCTGGTTTTACCGGAATTGAAAGGGAAACTTCACGGTATGGCATTAAGGGTGCCGACTCCAACCGTTTCTATCGTTGACCTAGTCTGCGAAATCGGGAAAGAGGCTACCGCAGAAGATATCAACAATGCCTTTAAGAAAGCATCGGAAGGGAAACTTGAAGGAATACTCGGATACAGCGAAGAACCATTGGTCAGTTCCGATTTCAAGGGCAATCCGCACAGCTCGATTGTCGATGCTCCCAATACCATGGTAATGGAAGGCAATATGGTGAAAGTGCTTTCATGGTACGATAACGAATGGGGTTACTGCTGCCGGTTGGCAGACCTGGCCGCTTTTATCGGAAGAAACGGATAGGCTTTTCAGTTCGCGAATATGATAATATTTTAGCTCCGCTCGTACCGAGCTTGTCGCAGGATAAATGCGGAGCTAAATTTAAGCCCCGATAACATAGGGATTGAATACCATTGCGGTCAAGCCTAACGATAGAAAGAACCTATTCTGCTGTTACTTTGAAAGCATCATCTCGACCGCTTTGCTCCATCCGTCCGGACCTACTCCCCGAACCTTATAGATATCGGAGATATTCATACGGCTCCACCGCCTATCATGCCCCTGAACCAGCATACGGAAATCCGTCTGTGCAAGAAGTGGTAAATCATTTAAACTATTGCCTATCCCGAATGAAGTAACTGTCCCAAAGTTCATTTTATAAAGTTCAAGCAGTACCTTTACCGCTTTTCCCTTGTCATTGCCACCGGTAACTTCATAAAATCTGCCGCCGAAGGTGTACAGCAAACCGGCTTTTTTTATGTATTCGAATACTGCTTCCATCGCGCGCTTGCTTCCCTTAATCGTCAATGTTTCGCTGTATTCTCTTTGCTTTGCGAGTGAAGCCATTTTTAATCCCAGCCCTGTCTCTTTGGCAACATCTTCAACAGTCATATCACCAAAACTGTTAAGGGATAATTCTCCCAGGTTATTGGCTTCTATATGACTATAAGCCTCATCTAAAGCTTCCTTTAACTTATAGCGTAATTCCTGGTAGGAAATGCCGAATTCGATAACCATATAGTCGGATTCAACTTTATCGTAAGAAAACGGCAATCTGAAATAATCCTTGGGGATGTATATGGCGCCTCCGTTTTCTACAATAAACGGCTCGTTTATACTCAGTTCGTCACGGTAAACTTCCTGTTCAAAGCGCGTTTTTGAGGAACAAAAGACAATCGGGATATCCATTCCCTGCAATTTTCTGATGGCATCGAGTGCCTGAGTATAAGAGTAATTCTGGGAATCGAGTAAAGTTCCGTCAAGGTCGGTAACAACCACTTTTTGAGCCGAATCGGATTTTTTGCTCCTGTCAACAGCTATGCGGTAAATCGATTTTTCGGGAACAACAAATCTCGGCATGATATTCTCTATGTTATCGGCAAACATCGAAAGGTCGATATTCTGCGGGGGTGCAATTAGCTGAATATTCGGTACTTCTTCCCCTTCTTTTATACACTCCATATCTATCAGTTGCTTTTTTATCATCTCTTTCGTTTGTTCTTCGCACAAAGGGCTGTAATATATGACAGAAAGGCTGGGAAGCAGCATCTCCTGCAGCAGATGGTCAGCCCCTTTTTCGGCATGCAAATGAGGGTTTATTGATTCGGTCTGTACAACTTCAACGCCCTGTTCCGCAACCTTATCCTCCGTCGGTTCCAAAATGCCGCTGAAATTCTCAAGAATGGATATCAGTTCCTGTGTTTCAACGGCATAACCTGAACCGTAGGTCAGCCTCATAGCCAGCTCCAGACTCATGGCATGCTCTCCGGCATTAGCCGTTTTAATCACTTCTGTTTCAAACCTGCCCTTAGTGGAAAGGAGCGCATTCACAAAACGATTGCTGACTTCTGAAACGCGCCCCCACTTCTTGAAGTAAAGCTCCCCGATTAGCTTCGGTTTATATCGCCATAGAATTCGTACCATAGCATAGGGCGATTCAACCATACTGAAACCCGAAGCGTAGTGTTTAACATACTCCATCACAGCGCCGGGAACATAATTATCGGTATCAATAAACCCGACGTATTCCCTGCCCATAATTCGAGACATTACAATTCCTATAATCATTCCTTCGCTTTTACCGCTGCGGATAAGTCCGTCCTCATCGACGATATCGGGATAACCGGAAAATGAAAAGGCATTAGCCAAATCCGGGTCTTTTTGATGAATAACCAGCGCCTGCCTTTTATTTACATTACAGAAACGATTAACAATATCCTTTTCACTTTTAAAATAATCGGTATTACTGTTGGATATCACTATCATCAAGCAGTCGTGCGGAATACCGCTCAAAACACCTTCGAAGACTTTTAAATCTTCGTTTTTTACGGGCAATACAATCGCCAGTTTTTTTTCAATATTCGAACAGGCTTCACGGCTTATACGACGCGTACCGGCGTTATCTTTAGAAACAGCACCCGCATCCGAACCGGAATCCAGTTCAAGTGCATGACACACATCGTGTATTTTAACCGGACCTATATGGTCGGCAGGTCTGATAGCCTCAAATCGCATTGCGCTTACCTCCTCTCACAATTCTGAACCCGATAGAATTCATTCAATAAGCATGGTAGTATACAAATCTAATATTATTCGTTCATTTATTAACAAGCCACCCGTTACCCCATCATCGCCTCCAATTTCTTCCCTCTTGGAGACACTTCTCTTGTCAGATTGATTATTCATATGCTAAGGATGCGGAAACGATTACAAACAGAGGTTTGATGGAAGCAAATACGGCAGCCGGTGCTGAATAACAATATAATAACCGCTTCTTTTTTGTCAAGATATTTTTACACATTTGTATTTGAAAAGCTATCTGCAAATAACCCTTCTATTCAAAATATATCCCGATATAGTACTGACAAAATACTAATTTTATTATATAATGGACCATATTTGTCCGATTTCTTTATTTTTTGGTATGCTATATAATAAATATGAAAAAATTGCTATGCTCCTATTTATAGATTGTAGTATCGAGGTAACAGGCAAATGAATGTAATTTCTCCGGTTCTTTCTTTTTTTAAAAAGCGGGATGACAAAAAGACTGATAAAGAGATAGTCAGGGAAAACCCTTGCATCGATTGCAGTATCTGCCTTGAAGTTTGCGATAAAGGTCTCTGGCCATCGGTTCTTATGGCAGATATCAAAGCCGGCCAATTTGAAGACGCCAGAAAACACGGTATCGACCAATGCAACGATTGCGGAGACTGCAGCGCAGAATGCCCGATGAGTATTCCTTTATATAAATACCTGAGGGTAGGTAAAGTGCTCTCACAATACAATAAGGATAAAAGCGGACTAATCCCGATTCTACTTGAACTCCAGTCTAATTACGGCTACTTGCCTGAAGATATGATTAGCCACATCGCCCGCTATCTTAATTTATCCGTCGGGCACATCCGTTCGGTAGCTTCTTTTTACAAATCACTGCGTCTTACCCCTCCCGGAAGAAGGCATGTCTGTATTTGCCGCGGAACTGCCTGCCATATCAGCGGTGCGCCAAAGCTGACCAGAGAAACCGAAAAACTGCTGGGAATCAAAGAGGGAGAAACTTCCGCAGACAATGAATATACTCTCGATACTGTTGCCTGTGTCGGTTGTTGCGCCCTTGCTCCGGTAATTACCGTTAACAGCGAAACTTACGGAAAAATGGACCGCGAGAAAATAAAAAAACAACTGAAAATACCCGGTGATAAAGACGAAAATCCGGGATAATTTTGACTTATTTGGCGGAGGTTAATGATGATAACGGCAGACTTCAGGGCAATGGCTGAATCTGATTGGCAGAGTATAACAGACCCTTCCATCCCTCAAATTTTTATTGGGATGGCGACTTGTGGCGAAGCTGCCGGCGCCTTATCCATATACAAAGCTATGGAATCAGCCCTGATAAAGAACCGCATCAAGGCTCGTATTCATAAGACAGGCTGCCTCGGTATGTGTTACTGCGAGCCGATGGTAGATATCATAAAACCCGGCCAGCCCCGCATTACTTACAAAAATCTTACACCCGAGACTGCCTCAGAGCTGATAACCGATTACCTGATAAACGGTAATTACCGCCCCGACCTGGCACTGGGAGTCTGGGGAAAAGAACTAGATGGCATCCCCAACCTCTTCGGGCTGGATTTTATGAAATTTCAGCAGCGCACAGCTCTGAAAAACATCGGGGTAATCAATCCCGAGGATATTTCTCAATACGTTGCTTGCGGGGGCTATAAGGCATTCGAAAAGGCTCTGGGCACCTCACAGCAAAATATAATAGATGAAGTTGAAAAGTCGGGATTACGGGGGCTGGGCGGCGCCGGTTTCCCCACCGGTTTAAAGTGGAAAGCCTGTTATAAAACACAATCTTTCCCGAAATATATGATATGCAATGCCGATGAAGGCGACCCCGGCGCTTATATGGACAGGTCTCTTCTGGAGAGCGACCCTCATTCCGTACTTGAAGGAATGCTTATTGCCGCTTATGCCATCGGCTGCAGCCGCGGATATATCTATATACGCGATGAATATCCGCTCGCCATTAAGAGAATGGCAATCGCCATCGATCAGACGCGGCAATACGGCTTGCTCGGTGACAATATATTGGATTCCGATTTCAGTTTCGATATCGAAATCAGGGAAGGCGCCGGAGCTTTTGTCTGCGGCGAGGAATCGGCTCTACTGGCTTCTATTGAAGGAAACAGGGGAATGCCGCGGCATCGTCCCCCCTATCCCGCCGAAAGCGGATTGTGGGGAAAACCCACGGATATCAACAATGTTAAAACACTGGCAAATATTCCCGCTATTATTACAAACGGAGCGGAGTGGTTTGCCGGGCGCGGAACCGAAAGCAGTAAGGGAACCGCTATTTTTGCCCTCACCGGCAAGGTGGCTAACCGCGGGTTAATCGAGGTACCGATGGGCATTACCATTCGACGGATAATATACGACATCGGCGGAGGCGTTCCCGATGGCAAAAAGTTTAAAGCCGTACAAACAGGCGGACCTTCGGGAGGATGCCTCCCTGCCGAGCTGCTCGACCTGCCGATTGCCTTTGATTCACTGGCAGCCGCCGGCTCCATTATGGGCTCGGGCGGTATGGTAGTTCTGGATGAAGATACCTGTATGGTGGACGTGGCCAGATTTTTTCTCGATTTTGCGCAGCAGGAATCCTGCGGACAGTGTATCCCCTGCCGGCTCGGAACAAAACAGATGTTTGAAATCCTGGATGATATTACTAAAGGCAACGGTAAACAGACGGATGTTGATGTGCTGCTTGAACTGAGCGATTCGATAGTACGCACCTCTCTCTGCGGACTGGGCAGAACTGCCCCCAACCCTGTTTTAACAACGATACGTTATTTCCGGAACGAATATGATGCACATATCAATGATAAGAAATGCCCCGCAAACGTATGCCAGGCTCTCGTTAACGGAGGACAGGTTGATGAATAAGGTACACCTTACTATCAATGATAAGCAATTGGAAGCAGAGCAGGGTGCAACCATAATGGAAGTAGCCCTGGAAAACGACATTTACATTCCTCATCTCTGTTACAATCCTGATTTAGTTCCCAGTGGGGTTTGCCGTTTATGCAGGGTTGAAATTAACGGCGAAAAAATGGTGTTGGCTTGCCGCACACCTGTAGAAGACGGAATGGTTGTTAAAACCAATACTCCCGAAATAGACGCTGCTATACGCCCCATTGTCGAGCTTATCATAGCAGACCATCACTCGACATGCCGCGGGTGCCCGGCAAACGGCAAATGTGAACTGCAAAAAATAATGGCGCATCTTCGTATCGACAGAAAACGAATTGACAATTTAAGGCTCCCACAGGATAAACTGCCGCTGGAAACCCTTACTCCTTTTCTGGATTACGACCCCAATAAATGTGTCCGTTGCGGAATTTGCGTACAAACCTGTGAAAAAATCTACGGAACAAGCCATATCTACTTCCTTAACCGCGGATACGATACAAAAATTGCCTGCTTTGAAACTAACGCACACTGTGACTTCTGTATGGAGTGCGTGGAACGATGCCCGGTAGGAGTGTTAATCCCAAGACGGATTCAGTCTGAATAGGCTTATTTTTATCTAAGTTGATAACTCTATGATTAGCACTTTCCAATATCTGCCAATCCCCAAAAAACGGAAAAGCATAACAAATATCTGCAACAAAACCTCGCATAACCACAAATAAGATTAATTCCTTGACATCGGCAAACATTTCGGTGTATAAGTATGCTTAATCTGTAATATCTTGTGCCTATATATCTAGTGTTTGTTTTTTTTGGAAATACTAAATAACTATAACTTCCGGCACATTATAAGTCGGCAAACGAATTAATTTCGAGAATATATATGTCTTATGCATTGGATAATGTGCAAATAGTTGTGCTGGCCGGTGGACTCGCCACCAGGCTGGGAGACCTGGCACAAAACCGGCCAAAATCAATGGTAAATATCAATGGCAAACCCTTTCTGCAGCACCAACTTGAGTTATTTAAACGACAGGGTATATTCAGAGTACTGATATGCCTGGGGCATCTTGGGGAGCAAATCGAGAGCCATTTCGGAGATGGGAATCATTTCGGAATTGATATTACCTACAGTTATGAAAACAAGCCTTTAGGCACTGCAGGCGCTCTTAAAAACGCAGGGCGATTTCTCGATGACATTTTTTTCACAATATATGGCGATTCCTATGTTTTTCTAAATTTTTCCGATGCCTGGCATTATTTCCAATCAAATAACAAGCTTGCTCTTATGACTGTTTATAAAAATAATAACCTTTTTGATACCAGCAACACTGTTATAAGGGGCGACCATGTGTTAAAATACAACAAGCACGAAAAAGCAGCCGATATGAATTATATAGAATACGGAGTAAACATTTTCCGTAAAGATATAATGTCCGGAATTCCCGAAGACAGTTTTTATGAACTGGGAGATGTTTTTACACCGCTGATTGAAGAGGAACAATTGCTTGCATATGAGGTAAAAGAGCGCTTTTATGAAATCGGCTCCCCAAAAGGAATAGAGGAGTTTAAAAAGTTCATAGGAGGGGAAACATGATAATATCCAGAGCCCCTATGCGAATAACTCTGGGGGGCGGCGGAACAGACCTGCCCTCCTACTACTCTAAATATGGTGGCTTTTTGATAGCGGGAGCTATCGATAAATACTGCAATATCACCGCACATAAAAGATTCTACGACAGCATACGCTTAAGCTATTCCGAAACAGAAATAGTAAACAACATATCTGAAATAAAACACCGCATCTTCCGCACAGCCCTGGAACTGGTGGGGATAAACCACAGCATTGAACTATTTTCCGCTGCAGATGTTCCCTCCGGCTGCGGGCTCGGCTCTTCTTCCAGTTTTACCGTTGCTTTACTGCACGCACTGCATGTTTACAATAAGGAGTACCCTACCCAAAAGTATTTGGCTGAAGAAGCCTGCCGTATAGAAATAGACTTAATGAAAGAACCGATCGGTAAGCAGGACCAGTATATTGCGGCATTCGGAGGCCTTACCTGTCTTACTTTCGAAAAAGACGGAACCGTGATAATTGAGCCTTTATCAATTTCAGATGATAATATCGATGAACTCGAAGGACGGCTACTGTTGTTTTTTACCGGCAAAGAAAGAAGCGCATCGGATATACTGCGCGAACAGGATAATAAATCTAAACAGGAAGATCATTCGATGATTGATAATTTACATCAGATAAAGGAGATCGGCTTTCAAACAAAAAAATATCTGGAATCCGGCAATCCGGTATATTGCTTTACGAAGCGGTTTGTGAATTCGACAGGCATTAGACATCGCCCGTGTCTGTTTTCTTTTTATTACTTTTCTTGTGGAGAAAGGCAATGGCATCGTCGCTGTTTTCGAATTTATTTACCCTGCCGTTAAGGATATCTTCTTCGGCCTCTCTCTCACCGTTTTGCCAGCGTTTCGTCCAGAACCAAGCCTGTTCCTTGCTGACTAATTTCATGACCTTGAGTACGATATCCCCGTCTTTTATCTGAACATCGACGAAATCGCCTTCTTCGATACCCAGTTTTTGCCTGACCGAGGCGGGGAGAGTCAGTTGTGCCTTTTTACGTATTTGAACTAACTCTGACATAAGAAACTCCTACTATCCTACTATCTTACTATCCCACTATAATTTATAATGACAAAAATGTCAATAAAATCAAGTAATTCGTTATGCTGTAAGAGGCAAACGGATACAAAAGAGGCCGGGAATTATTCCCCAGCCTCTTTTGTTATCAGAAATGTTTTGGTTAACAGAGCAAATAGGTTCTAACTAGTATCTTCTTCTGGCCGCAAAATAGACAATCAATCCTGCTACTATTATTGCTCCTCCGATGATGCAGCTGATTATCAGCCCATCGGGAAGTCCGTCCGTTCCCTTGTCAACTAGTGATGTTAAAATAGTTGTTTCCCCAAGTGTTAAGGTGCTTATTATAGTTGCTGTCGATTGATTTTCTATTGTAGCCGTTGAAATCTCTGTTTTTATTATCGTTGTTGTTTCTGTTGCCGATAGGGCGATTACAGTAAAGCTGCCGTTTAATCCGTCTATGTTTACATTATAGGTGCCGGCTGCTTGTCGGATTATATAAAAAGTAACATTCTGGCTGGCATCAGCCGCCAGTGTTACACTTTGTTCAGCTTCCTTTACCCCATTTACGTTCAAAACTACAACGTAACTACCTGCGTTATTGCCTGTATTTGAAACAGTTACTGTGATACCGACTGTCCCTCCGGCCTGAACTTCTGTCGGTATTATGTTTAGATTAGATACAGAGAAATTCGGCGAAGAGGTTGTTGCAGATGCAACAATAGCAAAGGTGGTAAAGTGGCTGACATGGGCGGTTATGGTATTATGCACTCTATCCACTTCGCAGTCCAGCTCTACCCATTCATCGGTATCTTCATCATAGTAAGCGATAACCATATCCTCTTCATCTACACCTTCGGGGATATCGGAATCATCATAGCTGAATTCAAATGTTATCTCAGGGTCAAAGGTAGCGCCTGCGGGCAAAAATTTATAAGCTAAACCTATAATATAAGCGTCCTCAGGTGGTGTGGGGGGATCTTCATCCTCCTCTATTGTCAGATAATCAAGTGGGTTGCCGTCATTGTCCAGTGCAAAAGTCCCTTCCGGAATGGTAATGGTAAAATTGCCATTATCTGAAGTGGCTTCTATTTCTTCCAATATTTCACCACTGCTACTTATATAAAAAGCATTTCCGTTTACCTCTATTGTAGTAGCTGACGTCGTTGTGGTTGTAGGTGTAGTAGTAGTCGTGGTTGACGTCGTCGTAGTTGCCGCCACAGACAGGTTGAGATTGGTTGTCCAGCCATCATGGTATGCTGACTGCCCT
>JAAYAZ010000203.1 GCA_012719115.1 Dehalococcoidales bacterium | reverse complement strand
GAAGTATTACAGTTCGGCGGAGAATTTCCCTGGGAAAAAGACCCTTCCACGGCACTGGTAGCCTGCCCGGACCCGGATAATCCGGTCGTTTTTGAGCTCAGCCGGAGAGAAATACAGCACTGATGGATACACATGACGAGTCCGAAGCATCTCCGTTTCTGGTTGAGAATATCAGCTTGCTGCCGAAGGGCAAGGCGCTGGATATCGCAATGGGAAACGGCAGGAACACGATTTATCTGGCAGAAATGGGTTTTGATGCGGAGGGAGTGGATGTTTCCGAAGAGGCAGTAAAAAACGCACTGGAAAGAGCTAAGTCGGCCGGTGTAAATATAAATGCCTATGTTAAAGATATCGAAGCAGGTAATTACATAATAGAGAAAAACGCTTATGACGTTATTGTCTGTTTTAACTACCTGCACCGTCCGTTGATGCCTCGTATAAAGGATGGGTTAAAAAAGGGCGGAATGGTGGTTTATCAGACTTATACTATAGACCAGCTGCAATTCGGTAAGCCCTCCAACCCGGATTTTTTGCTCAAATACAACGAATTGCTGGAGGTGTTTAGCGATTTCCGCTGCCTGCGTTATTATGAAGGAATAACCGA
Organism: Dehalococcoidales bacterium; assembly: GCA_012719115.1. Lineage (GTDB taxonomy): Bacteria > Chloroflexota > Dehalococcoidia > Dehalococcoidales > UBA5627 > UBA5627. Next base: position 3,542 of record JAAYAZ010000203.1, on the reverse strand, counting down.
CAGCAGAAAAGCAGTCGCCGGCATAATAGCGCAGAAAATATAAAAAGGGGAAACCGGCTCCCCCTTTTTACTAAAGTTCGCTCTCGGCTTCTTCTTCCATTTCATAAAGGCGGGTATAATAATCGGAAAACTCATTCAAATGAGCCAGCGTAATTTTTCCGGTTAAAATGGGGTCGTCATCGGTAACATTGGTTTGAGGGTCAACCAGACCATGTTCCAGTTCGACATCCAGCCCCATCCTGAACTGCTCGACATCGAATTTTGTCCAATCGATTCCCAGTTCTTCGCCTATTTCTTTGGCTTCCTGTGCAGTAAAATGCTTTTCTACGCTCATAATATTGCCCCCTGTTTTTTACTTACCTATCAATTATAAACGAGATGAAACACCGTTGGAAGTGATTTTTATCATAATATTAAAGTTTTTAACCGGCAGACTCGACACGAATGCCTCTTGCCATCGCCCAGGCAAGCCCTTCTTCGATTTGCTTTTCCTCGCCCTCAAGCTCCAGCTTCATCACGCCTTCGTTTCCGCTGATATCGGAGTTATAGATACTTACTTTTAAGTCGTATTGCTGAGTAATGGTGTACAGAATGGGTTCCAACAGCATTTCCTCCGGAATTATGAATGTTATTCTTTTTTTTAAAGCAGCCATTTTATCCTTCCTGTTCGAACTCTCTGATAACTTCCCTGATTTTCTGTTTTAATTCGTCGTTGGGGACTTCTATACCGGAGCTGGTTTCTACCTTCTTGAGACGCTCCTCCAGCTTGGATTGTTCGTTTAAAACCAGCCTGATTATATCAGAAACAGGGTCCGGCAGATTGCCGTGTTCCAAATCTAAAAGCGGTTTATGGTGTTCATCTACCACCCTGCCGGGGATGCCTACTACGGTTGCTCCGCCCGGAACCGGTTTTATTACAACCGAGCCGGAGCCGATTTTCGCCCCTTCGCCGACAGTAATTGCACCCAAAACCACCGCGCCGGTTCCGATGACTACTTTGTTACCGATAGTCGGATGGCGTTTGCCTTTGTTCAGACTGGTGCCTCCAAGTACGACACCCTGATATATAAGGACATCTTCTCCGATTTCCGCCGTTTCCCCGATTACTACACCCGAGCCGTGGTCGATAAAGAAACGGCGCCCGATGGTAGCTCCGGGATGGATTTCGATGGCGGTGAAGAAACGCGTCCAGTGAGAAAGCAGGCGGGCAAAGAAGCGCATGTGATGATTCCATAAAAAATGGGATATGCGATGCCCCCAGATAGCATGCAAGCCGGGGTAGCACGTTAAGACCTCGAGCACGCTCCTTGCTGCCGGGTCTCCCTTAAAAACAGTTCTTATATCCTCTTTAATACGCTTACACATTTACTAGATTATACTCTCAAAACGTCTCTTTACCAACCCAGTCCAGATAATCCTGATTACCGCCGATAATAGGGAGTGCAATTATTTCGGGCACATCGTTGGTGTGAATCTCTTTAACGATTTGAATAATTTCCTCTAACAATGCAGCTCTGGTTTTTATAACCAGCAGATTCTCGCTTGCCGAATCGATTTTATCGTTCCACCAGTACATCGAATCAACATCTTTGACAATACTGACACAGGCGGCTTTTCTCTGTTCAAGCAGAACCTTCGAGATAAGAGCGGACTCCTCACCAGCTTCGGTGGTGATGAAGACAACCATGTATTCGGAGTTTGACATCGCAACCTCCCTTCAAGCTATCAAACAATGTCAAGCATTCTGTTGACTGCGCCGATAGCTTTTAGCCTGATATCTTCGGGCACTGTTACTTCAGGAGTTAACGTCTCCAAAGAATGGAGCACTTTTTCAATAGTGATTGATTTCATGGTATGGCATATTGCGTTTTTAGAAACAGGTATGAACTGTTTCTGAGGATTTTCCTTCTGCATGCGATGAATAATGCCGGTTTCGGTAACTACAATCATCTGGGTTACATCCGGGAGGGCGGCATAGCGGCACATTCCACTGGTGCTCAACACTTCATCGGCAAGCTCGATTACTTCGGGGCGGCACTCGGGATGTACTACCACTTTGGCTGCCGGATATTCTTTTTTCAGTTTTAAGACGGATTCGGCTTTTATACCCTCATGAACCGGGCAATAACCGGGCCAAAAAGTATACTTTTTCTCAGGAACCTGTGATGCCACATATTGTCCCAGATACATATCGGGAACAAATAGAATCTCCTCGTCGGGCAGGCTGGCAACCACCTTGGGGGCGTTTGCCGAAGTGCAGCATATATCGGATTCGGCTTTAACCGCTGCGGTGGAATTGATATATGTAACCACTGCCGCATCGGGCAGTTCCTTTTTTTTCGCAATCAGCTTTTCGGCGGTGACCATATCCGCCATCGGGCAACCTGCCGAGGCTTCGGGAAGCAGCACTTTTTTATCGGGAGATAGTATGTAAGCGGTTTCTGCCATAAAATGAACGCCGCAAAAGACAATAACATCGGCGCAAGTCGAAGCAGCTTTCTGTGAAAGCTCCAGCGAATCACCCACAAAGTCTGCTAAATCCTGGATTTCCGCCGGCTGATAATTATGCGCCAGTATGACGGCATTCCGCTCTTTCTTGAGTTTCAGAATTTTGTTTATAAGTCCGGCATTACTAACTACCAATTGTTACCCCTTTTTATAAATATTCCGGTTAATTTGTCTATATTATATTCAGCGCAGCCAGAGTTTGCCAGTCTCACCACGATATAAGAGTCTGTCATTCCGGAGGGAGCAAAGCGACTGAAGAATCTTGGGGGCGGGGTTCTATTTTTCCCCACTCCCCAGATGCTTCGTCCCGACAGGGCGGGACTCCAGCATGACAATTATATTTTCGCTCTAATCATTTCCTGACGCATCGGGCAGGATGAGTGGAAACTGTTAATATCTGATAAATCTATTTCATTTATAGATAAGCCTTATATTTTTCCAGCGCCCTGTAAAAAGCATTCCAGAACGGATCGACAATGGGATGCTTCAACTCTGTTTCTTTCCCTTCTTTTATAAGAACCATGCCGCTTTCTTTTTCGGTAAACTCACCTATTACTGAGGAGATTATACCCTTAAGGGATAAAGAATTCACTACCTCGCTGGCTTTATGCGGCTTGCAGGCAATAATCAAAGTACCTTCGCTAATAGATGCGTACGGGTCTATTTCAAATAAATTGCATATCTCCAGCACACAATCGGTAGCTACGATTTTTTCCTGTTCTACCCTTACACCCAAGCCGGCTGCCTCTGCCACTTCGTAAAGCCCTCCCCAGATACCGCATTCGGTGGCATCGTGCATAGCGGTAATGCCGTTCTCCCTGACGCCCACACTTACCGCAGCCATTGCATCATCCACCACCGACATTTTATAGAAAATATCCTGCGCCCGAATGCTGAATTCCTTGCCGAATTTCTCCTCCAACAGGCGCGGCAGCATGGCGGCAAATATACCGGTTGCCTCGATTGCAGGGCCTTTGGTTACGATAATTTTATCGCCGGCGGTAATGAAACGGGGGGTGACGTATTGGTCAAGT
>JAAYAZ010000202.1 GCA_012719115.1 Dehalococcoidales bacterium | reverse complement strand
TCTTGTGTATAATATTATACTGATTAAAGGATAGTCTCTCTGATAGCTGTTATATCAGATAACCAATCACTATAACAAGGTATAAAAAAATTAAGCAGGGAGGATTTTAGGGCATTTTGTAGCAATTGTGGGAAAGAATTGATTGGCGACCCCGATATGTGTGTAAACTGTGGTGTTGCTCTTAAGAAGGGAAAAACAACATCGTACCAAACACATCAATATCCGGATGCACAGTATACCGGTACACAATATCCGCAGCAGCAGTATCCGCAACAACCATATCAGCAGCAATATCCACAGAGTAACTATGCTCAACAACCATATCAGCAGCAGTATCCTAATCAGCAGTATCCGCCAAATCAACCCTATCCTCAGAACCAGTATGGTGCCGCCGGTTATGGTGTTTCTGATAAAACAAAAATGATGGTAGCGATTCTGGCCTTCTTTTTGGGGACGCTGGGGATACACAGGTTTTATGTCGGGAAAACCGGCTCCGGTATTGCTATGGCTGCACTGACTATTGTCGGTTATATAACCGGTTTTCTACTTGGTTTCGGTTTCATACTTGTTTCCGCTGTAGGTTTATGGGTTTTAATCGATTTTATTATGGCTTTAATGGGCAAGTTTACCGATAAATACGGAAGACCGATAGTTAATTAGAGCGTTTGTTATTAATACTTTTTGTCAGTAGTAATATATAATTGCGGCAGTAGTCTGGAAAATAAGTGCCTGGTGTAAGAGCCGGGCACTTTGGTTTGGTATGGAATATTTTCAGTCAAGACATAAAAGGTTTATTGAAAAATATAAAGGGGAATTATGGCGGTACGGAATTTACGAAAAATAATAAAAATAGATGAGGAAAAGTGCAATGGTTGCGGGGCTTGTGTGCCTGCTTGTGCAGAGGGCGCACTGCAGATTATCAACGGTAAAGCAAAGCTTGTCAGTGAAGTATATTGCGATGGGCTCGGCGCATGCCTGGGAGACTGCCCTCAGGGGGCAATCTCGATAGAGGAAAGGATTGCCGAAGAATTCGACGAAGAAGCTGCCAAACTGCACGTTGAAAAGGGAAAAAATGCTGAGGATAAGGTAATGCAGTCCTGTCCGTCTTCTTTAGTTTCGCTGTTTGATAAAAAAGAGCCGGCAAAACAAGTTAAGGCAGAGGATGGGGGTCAAACTTCAATGCTCAGTCACTGGCCGGTTCAACTCAGCCTGGTCCCGCCGACGGCAGCGTTTTTGAATAATGCTGATGTCTTATTGGTTGGAGACTGCGTTCCTTTTTCTCTTGCCGATTTTCATACGCGATTTTTAAAGGATAACGTAGTTCTGGTAGCGTGCCCCAAGCTGGATGATTTTGATGCGCATCTAAAAAAGTTGACCGAAGTAATAGCCTATTCTGCCATAAAGAGTTTTTGCGTGTTGAAATCGGAGGTGCCCTGTTGTTCCGGGCTGGTTAGTATGTTGCAGCGGGCAATGCAGAATGCCGGTAAAGATATACCCTATAAAGTGATTACCGTGGGTATAAAAGGCGATTTGAAATCGACATAAAGAAAGGCTTCACTCCTTAAGAGGAATAGTAGAAATATGGGTATTGTCAATCTATCGGCTGGACTATTCATACTTATACTTGGGATAATTGTAAAAAAATTCAACCTTAGTATTCTTGTTGCCGGATATAATACGGCTAGTGAAGAGGAAAAGGCAAAGTAAGACGAAAAAAAGATGACAAAATATATAGGCAATCTGTTGATAATTTCCTCATCTTTTCTCATAATTAGCGGTTTCGTATTTTCTTTTTATAATGAGCCGTTATCTGCTGTGTGGGTATCCTGGGGCATTTTTATACTGGTGATAATAACGGGTTTAGTTTATTTGAACACAGGAAACCGTTTGAAAAAGTGATTGGCTAAACAGCTTGCAATGAACTACGATGACAATATTTCCGGTATATTATTGCCTAATTGCGATAGGTATTTAACCGAAATGACATTTGCCGCACTCGAAGAAAGTTCTTCTTCCTTCCTCCAGGTGTGACGTATGGCATAACAGACAATCACTGATAGTAGGGGAATAACCTTCATCGTTTATTCTCATATAAGCTTCCGGGTCGAAATGAAGGCAGTGAGGAGTCAGGTTCTTACTATTATTTTTATCTTTGCCCATATGACACATCAAACAGTTTTCATAACCTAACTCCAGCAAAACGTTTGATGCCGGCGGACTATCCGCTTGTGCAGCTTCATCGGTGTTGCCGTTACAACTGATAGCTAATGATAAAACCGGTAAAAGAATCACTATAAAAAGTAATAACGACTTTTTAATTTTCATATAAACCACCCGAAAAGTAACTTTGTAAACAATGTATGGTTTTATTTTTTTGTAATTTCTTCATACCAGGCTTCATGTTTTTCCTTTGCATAGGATTCGCTGACCTTATCGGTGAACCAGGATTTCAGCAGTATTCTGTGTTCTCGCGATAATATAACAAATAATACGTGTATAACAAGCATGATAATAAAAAGCAGAGAAAATATATCATGCATCGATGTTGTTATTGCCAGCGTTTCAGACGGAATACTTAAAAAGTGCCCCATTAATTTAATAGAGCCGGTAACTATCTGACCGCCTCCTAAAATTGCATAGGCTAAAAACGCTGATTTCTGCGAGGAAAGATATTTACCTTCCGCAGTCCACTTCTTTCTTAATAGATATTTCCCTATGGTACCCTGAAATATATCCTTTATATTGGGCATCAGTGACGAAAGCTTGCCGGATAAAATATGGTCTGTTAAAAAATAAAAACCACCCAATAGAGTAATGTTTAGCCCTACAAAGTGCATATTCAAAGGAAATAATACGCTTTGTGGGGTATCGGCGATGTTTGGGAAAAACAAAAAGCCCATAATAAAACCGGAGATTATCAATATAAAGATACCAAGTGCTGTTAGCCAGTGCTGAATAAAAGAACCGATTCCGTGTCTGGATATTTCCCCGTTTTCAACTACTGTTTTGCTCTTAAACCTTGCGTTTAGTAGTCCCAAGATAATACCGGCTATGCTAGATACCGCTAAAAGCCATGGTAATTTGGATAACATTAAATAATCGGCATAAGAAGAGATGAAAATTCCCAGCGCACAAATGACTGTAAGCAGAAGAATAACAAGCCATTTAGTTCTTTTCATTTATATCCTCAAATTATTGATACAGGCAAAAACCCGACATCATTTTATACTATTTTTTATAATCCGTCTAACTGTTATTGGGATTTATATATCTGCCTAAAAATATACCTGGCGTTTAAAACCAGGCATATTCATTTTGACAACTTGTATGTGTTTTTTCAGTCCCACTGGACAAACATTGGCATCACAACATGAATGTAGTTATCTACTCCTACCGGTCGGAAAACTCCGGGGTTGGAGGGGCTGGTTACTTCAAGGGCAACCTGTGATTCACGTAGCACATTCAGGATGTCTGCCAGATACTTGCTGTTAAAAGCAATTTTTGCTTCATCACCTTGAACCAGAGCATCGACTTCACCTACATCATCACCGATTTCTTCGGAACGTGCGGCAACGGTCAGCTTCCCGGGAGCTTCTTTGACTCCGGGAGTAATTACCAGTCTTATAATGTTGCTGCCGTCACGGGCAAAAATACTTGCCGTCTTGGTGGCTCTTAAAAACTGCGCAATATCGATTACAGCGCGTGTAGAATAACTCTGAGGGATAAGCTGGGAATATTGAGGGAAAGCACCCTGAACCAACTGTGAAACCAGTTCGATATCCTTAAGTTT
>JAAYAZ010000022.1 GCA_012719115.1 Dehalococcoidales bacterium | reverse complement strand
TTTAGCAATGGTGATGGTGGGTCTATTCTAATAGGAGTGAAAGACGACAGTGAAGTTCTTGGGTTAGATAGTGATTACGAATCTCTTCAGGGTTCTCGAGATAAATTTGAATTACACCTACGAAATATTATAAAAGAGAATTTTGATACCACTTTTTCTTTTAATCATTTAAATATCTCTTTTCCAGTCATAGCAGACCATGAAATCTGCAAGATAGATGTACAACGTGCTAATAAACCAATATATATTGACACAACTGATTCACAAGGAAATAAAACAGCAAAACTATATGTAAGAATCGGTAATTCTTCTCAAGAAATACCTTTAAGAGATATTGCAACTTACATTGAATCAAGATTTAACCACAGAAGTTGAATTTAAACTATTAGAACACAATTGAATAACACTAAAGTATGGTATCTCAATTTGTCAGAAGTTAAGAATTTTTTAAGTTTTCTTTATTCTCTTCTTTCGCTGCCCCGTCGAACTCAACTTTCTCATCCGGGAAGGGTACAATTACCGGTACTCCCATACATTCGATAATATGGACGTGTATGCGATAGACCGCTTCGATATTTTCGGGGGTCATTGTTTCCAGCCCACCGTAGGAATAAATCTGCGAATCTTTCAAAAAAATGAAGCGGTCGCAGTAGCGGATTGCCAGATTGAGGTCGTGTATAACAATAGCCACACATGTGTTGTGTTCCAATGCAATATTTTTTACGATTTGAAGCACTTCGTGCTGGTTGTGAAGGTCGAGGTTGCTGGTGGGCTCATCGAGCATTAAAAGCTTCGGCTCCTGTGCCAGCGCGCGGGCAAGCATCACCCTTTGCATTTCACCGCCGGAAAGCTCCGATACATTTCGCAGCGCGAAATCATCCAGTTTCATCCTGTGCATTATATCGCACACTATTTGACGGTCTTCTGTCGTGGCGTCCCATTTTATATACGGTTTGCGTCCCAGAAGGATCATATCGAAAACGGTCATACTGATAGCCCTGTTCTGCTGCGGCACATAGGCAATATTCTGTGCTATGACATTATTGCTCATCGTAAAAACGTTTTCTTTATCCAGAAAAACCACCCCTTTTTGAACGGGGCAAATACGGTCGATACATTTTAAGAGTGTACTTTTACCGGCTCCGTTGTTACCTAAAATAGCTATGCAGCGATTCTTCTGTATATCGAAGCTAATATTCTCCAGAATATTTCTCGAGTTTCGGTTATATGCGAAACTGATATCGTTTATTTCAATCATTTGCCTTCAACCCCTTGAATAATAGGAAAAGAAAGAGAGGAGCGCCTAAAAATGACGTTATGGCGCCAATCGGGAGTATAACCGGCGCAATTACCAGCCTGCCGAATGTGTCGGCTAAAATAAGAAGCAGCGCGCCGGCAACCGCAGAGGACGGAATCAAATAGCGGTAGTCGTTACCTACAAAGCGGCGCATTATATGAGGCGCCACAAGCCCGACAAAGCTGATGATACCTACAAAAGAAACTGCCACCGCCGCCGCCAGAGTGCCGATACACATACTTATCAGCATAACAGACCTGGTATTAACACCCAGACTCTGAGCCGTATCGGCTCCGCTTACCATAGCGTTGTAATTCCAGCGGTTCAATAAAAAGTACACCATTGATGCTACAAATACCACCGCAAGAATCAACAGTTCAGTCCAGCCTGCCGCTCCCATATTCCCGAAGGTCCAGAAAACAACAGCGCTGATTTTCGTTTCATCAGCAAAATACTGCAGCAGGGTAGTGCCACCGGCAAAAAGAGAGCTTAAAGCTACACCGGCAAGTATCAGCCCGGCGGGACCTAAATCTCTCTTTACCCGCGATAAAAGGATAATAACGGCGGTAGATAACGAACCGCATAAAAACGCGCACAGGGTTACGATATATGGATTGTTGATTGTAATCGCAGTAGCAGCGGAGCTGGTATTTACGACACCGCCGCCGAATACGATAATACCCAGCGCCGCGCCGAAGGCGGCTCCGTGGGATACGCCGAGTGTCGATGGCGACGCCAGCGGATTTCGCAACACGCATTGCATAACAGCGCCGGAAACTGCCAGGATAGCGCCTACCAGAATGGCTGCCACGATACGGGGCAGTCTTATATTCATAACCACCAGCTGAGAAAGTTCCGTTCCCTGCCCGAAAAGGACTTTGATAACTTCGGACACGGAGACATCGAGAGAACCGGCGCTGACCGCAAAAAGGGCTATAACGACAGTAGCGATAATGCCGATGATAAATACAAGCCTTTTCCGTTTTATAAAGGCATTGTATAACTGGTATTGCGTAATTCGGTTATCTGTCATTAATTATCATCCAAGAGAAACTTTGCTGTAACCTGCTCCGACTGCTACCAGGTTATCCAGATAATCGTCTATCCCAAGGAAGAACTTGAATATCTCATTGGCTTTTACTTCAAAGTCGATATCCGCAAACTGTTCCGGGTAGAGAATGCTGGCTACGTAATAAGCGTTAACTATAGGTATTTCAACGTTCGAATAATAAGAAGTAGAGCTGGGATACTGGTAAAGGTTGCC
>JAAYAZ010000201.1 GCA_012719115.1 Dehalococcoidales bacterium | reverse complement strand
GAAATCAGCCACTATTTTCGGCAAATCCGGTGAAAGTTCCTTTAATACTTCTACATTTTGCATCTCTGCAGAATGTATGCCAAGGTCATAACTTCTGTCTACTATCTCATTGACATCCACTTCCCAGAACTCAGGAACCGATTGTCTTGAAAAATCGAGTAAACTTCTGACCAGCTTGGTACTTCGATTGATTTCTGTTTCCATTTTTGATAAATAGTCGAGTGCAACCTCAGTGCTATAATTCCTATCCTTCAGCTTCTTGGATAAAAGCTGGGTATATATAAGAACACCTGATAATGGATTGTTGATTTCGTGCGCAACCGAAGCAGCAAGTTGTCCGAGAGAAGTCATCTTTTCTGCCTGTATCAATCCATCCTGCGTTTCCTGCATATGTTTATGCAAATACGGCCAGCACATTTCAATTTCCGCTAATCCCTCACAAACAGCCATAGCAAGTTCACGGCACGAACTGTAACCACAGGCACCGCAATTAAACTGCTCCTCAGGATTGCTTCTGTTCATCTTTTGCAGTACTTCCTCTATTTCCTCATTGCCCGGTGAAGCCAGTATTACATTCTGAGTTACAAATTGTCTGCCTAATTGAATATCCCCATACCTTTCAAGATCACTTTCCGTCTTTTCAGGATGAGACTCTTTTAAGGCATAGCGAGCAACAAGTTCCTCGCGTCTGTAGATACTTAAATCATTATCGATAACCGGACCGCCTACGCATCCATGGCAAAAATAGAGATTGATAAGCTTTGCATTAATCTCACCATGGGCAAATTCCTTTAATATTTTTGATACCGCTTCCCTGCCGTTAGCACTGATTACCTCATTTTTCAGGATATCATCTGACAGCCCGGCAATCTTTGCCAACCCACCGGAAATAGACATCAGCCTGCCCAAGTTAGGAGTCGGCCCGCTAAAACTTGATGGGGGCTCTTTTTCGGGGATGATCTTTTTTGCCGTAAACATTTCCTTGAGCTCGGCAAATGTCAAAACCGCATCTATCACACCACGGTTACCGGGTTTACGCGCCTCATCTTTTTTTGCAACACAAGGACCTATAAAAACAACTTTTGCTTTCTTGTTATAATGGTTTTTAATCAACCTGCCGGTTGCTATGGTCGGCGATACGATATGAGCCATATAGCCGATTAACTTGGGATAATATTTTTCTACATAATTTACGACCGCCGGGCAGTTTGACGATATGACCGGCTTACCGGTCTGATTGGTTAACAAATGTCTGTATTCCTTGCCTATTAACTCGGCGCCGACTGAGTCTTCCATAACTTCATTAAAGCCTAATTTTTTCAATGCAGAAACAAAACTACCCGGCTCTATTTCGGGCATGGCAGCCGGGAAAGATGAGGAAACTACCGCAACTAAATAATTATCACTCTGGCTAAGCAACTGCCACACCAGACTGGTATCGCTCTCGACTTTTTTAGCTCCGGTAACGCACACTTCCAAACAGTTTCCGCAAACTATACAGCGCTCTCGTATTACCTGTGCCAGTCGATCTTCGACTTTAATAGCTTTAACGGGACAACTGCGTATGCAGGCATAACAACTTTTACATTTATCCTTTTCTGTATAAATGATACTCATTTATCTGGCTCCCCCGGCAGGTATTTTCAATTCCTTCCTCATATTTGCAACCGTGCGTCTTGAAATATTTACTCCATATTTTCCGGACAGTTTAGATTGTATTACCCTATCTGATATAAGATTATTTTCTGACTGCAAAACCTTTTTTAAAACCGCCATCCGGAATTTCCTCGGATTCGGGAACAGACTTTTTAGAGTGACCTCCCTTCCGCAAGGAAGGTCTATCGTTCTGCATTTAGTGGCACGGCTTAAAGCAGCCGGGTTGATTCCCAGTTGAAGCGCCAATTCTTTCTGGCTAAGCGGTAATAAATCCTTGAAATTACCCGAATCAATGTAAGCCGATTGTTTGTGGATTAAATTAATTAAAACGCTATGCAATGTCTGTTTACAAACATTTATCATCTCCAGCTTTTTAAAAAGGGATCTTATTTTCCCAACTTCATCGTCATTAATGCACTTCCCGGCTATATGCTCTTCGAACATTTCATAATTTATCAGGTACCGCCCTCTCGCCAAAGAGTTTAAATAATAGCTAATCTTAAATCCGTCTCCGTCTCTATCAATAGAGGCTACTTTTGTATAATTGATGTCATTAACGTTAAGAGAGGATATAGAATGAAACTCATCAAGTACTGCCATATCATTTACCAGATTATTTATATCTCTTACATACGCCACGGGTATGCCACAGGCAAATGCAACTCGGTCTTCGGATAGATATTCTTCGGGTATTAGGAAATATTTTTTGAAATTATCCTGACCGATTTTACGAATGTATTCAATCGTTTTTTTATTATTTTCCAACAATGAATCTATTTCGGGAGGTTGATTATCAATAAGAGCCGATTCATCATATTTTAAATAGCTTATGAATGTATCTGAATTATCAAATCTTTGATAGCGGATAATTTTGTTTTCCTTAAAACATTTAACAAACAACTCGCTGTTTTCAATTTCACGGATAACTGAATTAAGTTCCGACAATGGCATAGACAACAGGTTCGATTGCTCAATTTTGAGGTATTGACCTGTGCTCTGATTAATCTGAAGTGTATTGCTTTGTGATAAAACAGACATTGTATAATTATTATACTATGTGTATACTTTATTGTCTATTATATTAACAGTGTATTACAGTAGAACAAGTTCAAGCGGATAGATTGACTTCTTCCAATATCATATCTGACGCTATTGGAATTGCGGCCTCAACCTCAGGGGAACACTCCTCTGTAAGGGTGCTGACGTCAAGAGCCTCTATCCCGATAATCTCTATTGTTTTCGGCATTGATAACTGCAACCTCCTGCCAAGCTCAATAGCGGCAATGACCCCGATATCGTGGCTGGAAGTAGTATGGCAAGTAGTGTCGAACTGCTCAGGAGTTAAGCGGTAAATACTACCCGGTTTGCCATTCGGTGATGTGATAGCATCGACAATGATAGCCTTATCGTAGCCAACCAGGTAATCAAGCAGATTAATTCCCGCCAGGCTGGTCTCGTTTAAAGAAACATCAGGATTGGATAACCTCTTTTCAAGCTGCTTGACTACCTTTAAACCGGCACTGTCATCGCAGAGATATGGGTTACCCAATCCTAAAACAATTGTTTTCAAAATATTATGTAATCTATTCCCAACTTTTTACTATTTGTTTATTTTTATCATAAACATACATCGGCATTGCCGGATGTCCCGGTAAATTATGGCTGGCACAAGCCAGACATAAATCATATGGTCTCCACGCCATCTCGATACGATTGAGCAATCCTTCGGTAATTTCCTTGTCCGGTTGAATCAATGCTTGAGCCGCCTTCTTTATGGACATATTGACAGCCGCTCCGTTGTTAACAGTTGCTACAATTAAATTAGCTTTCTTTATTATTCCATTCTCATCTGTTTGGTAATGATGAATTAAAGTACCCCTGGGGGCTTCAATAATACCAACACCTTCATCAGGCGTCGCAGTAGGAATATTTCTTAAATCATCACCGGTAATTTCGGGGTCGGTGCTCAAAGCTATCATTGTCTCAGCGGCTTGTACCATTTCAACCAGCCTTGCCCAGTGAATCGCCAAAGTATGATGTACCGGTTTTCCGCCCAGTGTATCATAAAGCTTTTCATAAGCCTCCTGTGCCAAAGGAGTTGCCATTCCGTCAGAGGCGTTCAGACGTGCCATCGGCGCAACGCGGAATACACCGCTGTCATTTCCGTCAACAAAGCCTTTCCATCCCACCTTTTTCAGATATGGGAACTTAATATAGCTCCACGGTTCTACGTGCTCGGCGATATGCTCAAGGTAATCCTTGGGTTCAAATTTAGCAAATTCATTCCCATCGGGATCAACAACCCTAACCATTCCACCATAATAATTTACTTTATTATTTTCGTCCACCAGTCCCATAGAATAAGTCCTGTGAGTATAGGCATCACTGACAATCATATCGACATACTCTTTATTGGCAAGAACTATGTCGTCAAATACCTTTAAGGAAAGCTTGGCAAATTCGAGAACATCTCTGGCAATCTGTTCGAATTCCTTACGTTCTTCTTCGTTTATTCCTCTGCTGACACCACCGGGCAACCCGAAAACCGGATGAACAGCTTTGCCGCCCAGTTCAGCTATAATATGATGACATTTCTTACGTGCATTAATTACAGCTCCGCCAAGTTCCAGCCCCACTTTGCCGATAACACCGATAATGTTGCGTTCTGCAACCGGAGCTTCCGGACCCATTATAAAATCCGGTCCGCCTAAAATATAAAAATGTGTGGTATGGTCGGTAAAATAAAAGGCATTGTATAAAAGTTCACGCAGTTTCTGTGCTG
>JAAYAZ010000021.1 GCA_012719115.1 Dehalococcoidales bacterium | reverse complement strand
CGAAGACGAATAATCTCATATAAATCAGAAAGGGACGATGCGGCAATCTCTACCTCCTGATTATATGGATAATCCTGCATATTACAGGTTAATCAGATGATAATCTTATTAAATCCCCTCTGGCTCCCCTTTTCCAAAGTGGAGGAACAGGTCTTGCTCTATCCATAAAACTGCTCTAATTGTCGTTACGAATCCCCTTTTATCGGGACTTCGAACTCAGCGTGACATTTAGCTAGCTGTCATCCTGAAGTCACAAGGGGTGACTGAAGGAACTGGGGGGTGGGGAGAAATAGCAAGCAGGCTGCCACAACATCAGGAAAAAATAAGATTGCCGCTCGTCCTGAGCGTGTCGAAGGATTTCAACGGAAATCTAGTTTAATACATCGCCGCTATGGATTCGACAGGCTTCGTGCATCCTGAGCATGACGAAGGACACGAGCGGCTTGGAGGATTTTTTATCCTCCCCCCAGATTCTTCGTTCGACCACCACGAACTCAGAATGACAGTTTATCTACCCGCCATTTGGCTATACCTGCAAAAACTGCTATAATTATGCTTTAACTAACAGGAAGAGGGTGAATTATATAAATGGCGACTAAAAAAGCAACAGCAGCAGAAAAAGAAGAACTCCAGAAATTTATTGAGAACGTCAATAAGAAAGACACCAAGCGCAACGGAAAGAAAATCGAGTTTTCTTTTGCCAACCGCAAGAGATAATCTTTTCTAATTCAGTAAATCATAACTGTTTCCGCCGTCAGTCCGTTTAACTTTATTTCGGGACCGGGCGGAAATTTTTATAACCATATAATCAAAAAGGAAGCGGCTCCTACCAATCACTTTAATTGTGACTGACAGAAGCCGCTCTTTTATTTTCTTTAAGAAATACTATTTTTCGACCGGTATTACAATACGTGTCGAAAGATTTTTTTCGGCGACATCTCCCGGGGAATTGAAATAGTATTCATAATATAAACCTTTAGGTTTACAACCGTTTTCCTCAATCCAGTCAAAGAGTTCCTGGTAGACCGGTTTTAAATCGGTATAGGGGCCTTCATGTATATAGATAACGGCATCGCCGGGAACTGTCTCCCCTGATTTAATATCATCTTTGCCGGGCAGATTTTTTGATACCGGAACACCCAGTTCGATATCGATACTCTGCGTATCCAGCCTGTAATAGGCGGCAAAAGGCGCATCCGCCGGCGCTTCCCCCAGCTCAGCCAGATATTCCGCTATTCTGCGATAGCTCTCGTTAATAAGACTTGGCAACTCGTCAATGGTTGTTTCCAACCTTACAGACAGTACCGGTTTCGCTTCTACTTTCTTCAATTCGATTTTCGATTCCACTAAAATCCCTCCATTTTAATATTATTATCCATCTAAACTTCGTAAGCGAAAGGATGCCCTTCGCGTTCGAAATCAGGTAAATAGTTGTCCTCGGATTCCATTTGCTGTACCCAGCCGTTTCCCATCCCCAATTCATTTAAAAGCCCGCATACTTCATCGTATTCTTTTTGCGTAATACCCCTTGAAAGAGACGGATGTTCAAAAGCGCGGTGCATCGGATGGTATTGAGACATTAAGCTGACTGTTACTTCGGGAGATAGTTCCGTTGCCAGCCATTTCAAGACTTCCCGGCTGCCGGATAATCTTTCCGGCAGTATCAGGTGGCGCACAATCAATCCGCGCCCGGCAATTCCGCTTTCATCAGTGACAAGATTACCCACCTGGCGATACATCTCTTTAATTGCGGACTTGGCAATTTCTGCATAGTCCGCCGCACCGGAGAATTTCAGAGCCGATTCATTATCAAAATACTTGAAATCGGGCAAGTAGATATCGATAACTTCGTCCAGTTCTTTCAGTGTTTCAATGCTGTCGTAGCCATTGGTGTTATAGACAAGCGGTATATTAAGACCCAGCGGAATGGCTTCCAGGAGGGCTCTGACAATCTGCGCAGCAAAATGGGACGGGGAAACAAGATTTATATTATGGCAGCCCAGTTCATTCTGTAAATATAACATCTGCTTTGCCAGTTGATGATGGGTGATTTCGCTTGTTTTTTGCCTCTTTGGGTCCTGACTGATCTGGTGATTCTGGCAGAAAAGGCAGCGCAAATTGCAGTTAGCAAAAAATATTGTCCCCGAACCGCGGCTTCCCGAAATAACAGGCTCCTCGCCGTGATGGTCGCAATATGAGGCAACTATCGGTAAGTTCCCGGAATGGCAGTAACCTGCTTCACCCCGGGAGCGGTTAACATCACAAGCTCGCGGACAGATATTACAGGAAGCTAGCCTTCTATCTAGCCGCTCTGCCCGCTTTGCAAGTTCGCCTGATTTATAAAGTGAAATATATCCGGGAATCATAAATAACCTTTTAATAATATATTCGATTGAAGCAGATATTCAGAACCAATTGGTAACAACTATATTTATCTCCTCCTCCCCGGATCCTTCGCCCACCCTTTGTGGCCTCAGGATGACAATTAAACGCGACTGTCATGCTGAGTTCGTGATGGTCGAACGAAGCATCTGGGGTGGGGTACATAACAAAATCACGGACCGAGTTAATCTTCGACAATTAATAACAAAGATATTCGATAATTACAACGGACAATCATTCCTTGACGGTTTTATCTTTAGCCTTATCAAGCACTGCCAGTGCTTCGTTTATTCTTTTAATACAGCGTTCTTTATCGAGTACCGCCATAGTCTGGAAAAGCGGAGGAGCTGCCTCCCTGCCGGTGGTGGCAGACCTCAAAGTACCGAACAACTGCCCGGTCTTAACTTCCAGTTTTTCCGCCATCGGCCTTAAGACATTTTCAAGTGCCTCTTCTGTAAACTCGGAAAGTTCGGAAAGTTCCTTCAAGGCTGTTTCGAGCATTATCCGCGTCGTCTCGCGACTCGTTTTCTTGGCAACCAGAATATTGGGGTCATATTCGAGATTATCGGTAAAAAAGAAATCGGTCAGTTCCGCTATTTCGTTCAGCTTTTTAACTCTTTCCTGTACCAGCGGAGCAATCTGTTTGATATAGTCCAAAGAAAGCGGTCTTTTAACATCCGATGGTAAATCTCTTTCGAGGAACGGGATTACCCTTTGTGAAAAATCGTCAACCTTGAGGTCGCGGATATAGACTCCGTTCATCCAGTCCAGCTTTTCGATATTGAAGATGGCTCCGGTAGAGTTTACGCGACCCAGCGTAAAGTTCTTAATTATTTCTTTAACGGTCATCAGTTCGGTTTTTCCGTCCAGTGACCAACCCAGAAGCGACAGGAAATTCATCATCGCTTCCGGCAGATAGCCCTGCTCTTTGTAATCCATTATAGATACCGAGCCGTGACGCTTGCTGAGCTTGGACCTGTCTTTACCCAAAAGCATCGGCAAATGGGCAAACTCAGGCGGCTTATAGCCCATAGCTTTATACATCAACAGGTGTCGGGGGGTACTTGAAAGCCACTCCTCCGCCCGTAAAACATGGGTAATTCCCATCTCGTAATCATCCACAATGCTGGCAAGGTGGTAGGTCGGATATCCGTCGGATTTTATAATAACGAAATCGTCGATAGTGGAGTTTTCAAAGGTTACGTCGCCGCGAATGATATCGTGAAAGGAAGTTTTACCGGTAAGCGGCGTGCGGAAACGCACCACCCTTTTCATTCCAGACATCCACTTTAAAACCCCTTCCGGAACGGGCATATCACGGCAGCGCCTGTCGTAGCCCGGCGGCTGCTTATTCTTCATCTGCTCGTTACGCATCTCTTCAAGGCGCTCCGGTGTGCAGTAGCAATAGTAAGCATCACCCTGTTCGATTAGTTTTTTAGCAGCGGCTTTATATTTATTCAATCGTTCCGACTGCACATAGGGGCCAAAATTACCGCCGGCTTCGGGACCCTCGTCCCAATCTATCCCCAGCCAGCGCAAACCGTCCAATATAGCTTCTACCGCACCGTCCACGGTACGTGCAACATCGGTATCCTCAATACGCACGATGAAACTGCCGCCGTGATGACGGGCAAAAAGCCAGTTGAACAAAGCGGTTCTGATATTGCCTACATGGGGGTAACCGGTGGGGCTGGGGGCATAACGTACTCTGACTTTATCACTCAT
>JAAYAZ010000200.1 GCA_012719115.1 Dehalococcoidales bacterium | reverse complement strand
GGTCTTATAACCTAGATTCTTACGATCTGCTGCATTTACACTATTTTATCATCTTACTAACATACAAGATTCTTCGGCCATCCCTTATGGCCTCCAGAATGACATTTACGTACTTGCCATCTTGGAAAAGAGGGAGTGAGGGAGATTTATCACAATCTTTCTCGAATAGCCTTATTGTCATTTGTTATGCAGGCAGACCACCAATGGTCCTCCCCACTATATAAATCGATTGACTGTAAAATACATTTAGCTTAAACTGGTATATACATCTTTACACATTTTCTAAAAATCATCCCCGGGGAGAAATATATTGTCAAAAATCGAAATTATTGCTAAAGAAGCATCCGAAATCATCAAAAATTACGATGCAGACTACATCGAGGCTCATTTCGAGGAATCCACTTCCAGCCATATTTCATATCGCGGTAAAAAGCTCGATTCCGTCGATTCCAGCCGCAGTATAGGGGGCAACATTCGCGCTAAAGTTAAGGGGGGCTGGGGCTTTACCAGCTTTAACAACCTTAACGACCTGCCTTTAAGAATCGAACAGGCTATAAGCCAGGCTAAACTGATATCACAGGGCGATATCGAACTGACACCCGCCGAGCCTATTGTGGATGAAGTAGTGCTGGATGGGGATAAAAATCCCTTCAAAATACCGCTATCCGAAAAGAAGGAACTGGCAGGCGAATACAACGACATCATCCGGCAGACGCCCGGCTTGCAAACATCGGTCGTAAGCTACGGGGATAGTGTCAAGAAATCTATTTTTATCAATTCCATCGGCAGTTTTATCAGCCAGGAAAGAGCGGATATCACCATTTACCTGATGGCGGTTGCCACCGACGGAAAGGAAGTGCAGCAATCGAGTATCAGCACAGGCAGCCGCGGTGATTTCAGCCGTGTTAAGACATTGCATTCACAGGTTAAGGAGATGGCGGATAAATCGGTCCAGCTTTTAGCGGCGCCGCAGGCAAAGGGCGGCGAGTACACAGTGGTGCTGGACCCGGTGCTGGCGGGCGTGTTCGTGCACGAAGCCTTCGGTCATCTTTCGGAAGCGGATTTCGTTTACGAAAATGAAAACCTGCGTCAGCTTATGAAGCTGGGAAAAGAGTTCGGCACGAAAGAACTTAATATTGTGGACGGCGCAGCGGTTCCGGGCTTGCGCGGCAGTTTCAAATACGACGACGAAGGCACACCGGCAACCAAGACCTACCTCATCCGTGAGGGCAAGCTGAACGGCAGACTGCACTCCAGAGAAACCGCCGCCAAAATGGGTGAACAACCAACCGGAAATGCACGCTCTATCAGCTATCGCTTCCCGCCCATTGTCCGTATGACTAATACTTATATAGAGCCGGGCACCACTACTTTCGAAGAAATGATAGCCGACATTAAAGAAGGCATTTATGCCAAAAACTGGTACGGCGGCACCACCAGTATGGAGATGTTCACTTTCTCAGCCGGAGAAGCATATATGATAAGAAACGGAAAAATCGCAGAAATGATACGCCCGATAGTGCTTACCGGTAATGTCTTCGAAACCTTAAAGAATATAGATGCCATCGGCAATGACCTGGATATGAACGAGGGAGGCGGTTGCGGCAAGGGAGGACAATCTCCCCTGCCCGTTTCCAACGGAAGCTCGCATATCCGTATCCGTCACTGCTTGGTCGGAGGCGCATAATGGAAAGAATACTCGAGAAGGCGAAAAAGGTAGCTCAATCAGCCGAGGTTTTCATGATATCGACCGAGCAGACGCCGGTAAAATTCGAAAATGACCGCTTGAAGCATATCTCAAGCAAGCAGAGCCAAACAGTAGCGTTGAGGATTATTAAAAACGGCAGAATCGGTTACAGCATCACTAATGACCTTGAGGATGTTAATATACTCGTAAAATCTGCTGTAGAGACCGCCGAGTTCGGCACCACTGCGAAATTCCAATTCCCCGCCGCCTCGGATTACCCCCGGGTAGATATATACGATGCGTCTATCGAATCCGTTTCTACGGGACAGATGATAAAACTCGGGGAAGAGATGATAGAAACCGTAAAAGAACACACACCCGATGTTACCTGTGAGGGCGGTGTTACCAAAAGCACTACCGCCATAAAAATATTAAACTCGGAAGGAGTATCTGCCGAGTATCGCAAAAGCGCTTTCGGTATGGGGCTTGAGGGAACGGTTATAAAAGATACCGATATGCTGTTCGTAGGGGAGGACGAGAGTTCGTGCCATCCGTTAACCGATACCAAAGCGATAACATCAGCTGTTATCAGACAGCTTGAATGGGCAAAAGAGCAGGGAAAAGCTCCCGAGAGAGCCACATTACCGGTAATATTTACACCAAGCGGTGTCGCCAGCGCACTGGTCTCACCTCTAATTTCGGCATTTAACGGCAAGAACGTATATGAGGGAGCTTCCCCGATAGGTGACAAGCTGGGGAAAGCGGTTTTTGACAGCAAATTATGCCTTTGGGATGATGCCACAATTCCTTTTTGCCCGGGCAGCCGGCCTTTCGATGACGAAGGAGTAGCCACCAGGCGCACAACCCTTATTGAGAACGGCATACCATCCGCTTTTTACTATGATTTACAGACTGCGGCTCTGGCTAATACTCAAAGTACCGGAAATGGTGAAAGAAGCGGCGCAAGGCTTCCTACCCCTTCCGCCTCCGTTTTCGTTATTAAACCGGGGGATGCCTCCTTTGAAGAAATGCTGGCTGATATCAAGGAGGGGCTGGTTATAGAATATCTGATGGGCGCCGAACAGGGCAATGTGCTGGGAGGAGACTTTTCCGGCAATGTGCTCTTGGGATATAAGATAGAAAATGGTAAAATAACAGGTAGGGTTAAAAATACCATGGTTTCCGGCAATATTTACCATGTATTGAAAGATATTGCCGCCATCGGCAGTGATGCAAAATGGATCGGAGGCTCGTTCAGTACGCCTTCGTTGTATATTCCCGCTTTATCCGTATCCTCGAAAAAGTAATCACAAACACGACCCGGCATTATTATATGCGGAGGTAAAATGATATGGTAACCGATTCGGTAAAAATAATTGCCCGGCCTAAATTGAATGCGCCCAATATGCTGGCAGCCTGGCCGGGAATCAGTAACGTAGCAATGATTGTGGCTACATATTTTGCGCGTAAACTGGAACTGAAAGACCTGGCGGAAGTCAGGCCGGCTAATTTCTTCGACCCGATCGGGGTACTGGTAAAAGATAATTTGATTGAAGACCCGCAGTTCCCCCATAGCAGGTTCTACTACTGGAAGAATAAGAACGGAGATAATGACCTGATACTTTTTATCGGGGATGCTCAGCCGGCAACCAAGGGGTACGAACTGGCGCACTGCGTTCTTGATGTTGCAGCCAGATTCAAGGCTCAAAGAATCTACACCTGTGCCGCAGCGCTTACACGCATACATCATACCGAACAGCCACGCGTTTGGGGAGTGGGCACCAACCAGAACGTCGCACATGAACTGGCAGCGCGTAACCTGTTAAAAGGCGGAAACCTGCAGATATCCGGCCTTAACGGATTGCTTCTGGGTGTCGCCAAAGAAAGAGAGATGGACGGGGTTTGCCTGCTGGGGGAGGTCCCCTCCTATGCTTCAAAACTGCAAAATCCGATGGCAGCCCTGGCAATTATCAATGCTCTCAAAGAGCTTTTGGGTATAGATATCAATACCGATGAGCTTTCACGATTTGCCCATGAAGCACGTGAGCAGATGAAACAGGTAGCTGCAGAGGCTATGGAAGAATATATAGACTATTTTACCGAGCCCATCTGGGAAAACGACGAGGAAGGGAACGAGGACCTGGATTAATATGACACCGGATACCGTACAACCTGAGAGCATCAGGCAGATAATAACGGAACTGGCGGATGAAGAGAAACCGCTGGTAAACAAGCAACTGGTCGAGCTGACCGATATAAAATCCGATGACCTCGCTTTTTTCGACCGGATGTGGAGCGGGCTCGGCCTGACCAGAAAATTACAGCTGATAAACCGCCTGATCGAGCTGGCAGAAGACCTGACAGAACTCAACTTCGATGCCATTTTCAAGCACCGCCTACGTGACTCCGAAGAAGAAATTCGCCGCAAGGCTATCGAAGGACTGTGGGAAACCGAGGATTCCTCTCTGATTGAGCCTTTAATTAAATTGATGCAAAGCGACCCTTCGCCAAAAGTAAGGAGTGATTCCGCTCTGGCACTGGGCAGATTTGCCATGCTGGCAGAACATAAAAAGATAAACCCAGAATATATGCCGATACTATGCAAAACCCTGCTCGAATCATATAACGAAAGCGATGATATCGATATAAAGAGAAGAGCGTTGGAAGCCGTTTCCCCTCTCAGTCTGCCGCGTGTGGAGGAGGCGATATCTGAAGCCTACTATAGTGACGATCTCAAACTAAAAGCCAGCGCTCTTTATGCTATGGGCAGAAATTGTAGCCTCGATTGGATTAATCACCTTATTAGAGAACTCTCCAGCCCGGTTGCCGAATTACGCTACGAAGCGGCGGGAGCCTGCGGAGATCTGGGAGAAGAGATTGCCGTCCCCTACTTGATTGAAGTAGCTGACGATGACGATGTGGATGTTAGAATCGCCGCAATCATAGCACTCGGCAAAATAGGTGATGAAGAAGCACAGGAATACCTCAAAGCTTGCCTCGATGATGAAAGCGAAGCTATTCGGGAAGCGGCTCAACAAGCCCTCGAAGATATAGAGGTTATTAAGGACCCGGTTTCTATCCGCTGGGTCGATTTAGGGAGACCGGAATAATGCTTAAGAACATGCGCATTATGTTATGTCAAAAACGGTTGGATGATGCAGTAAACGATTATACATGGAAAACCGACCCCGAGCTGGCAAGGCTGGATGCCTGCCTGCCTCT
>JAAYAZ010000199.1 GCA_012719115.1 Dehalococcoidales bacterium | reverse complement strand
GCGGTTATGCGATTGCAGCAGATTATGTTCTTCCGTGAATTGGGTTTTGGGCTGGATGAAATCGGAAAGATTCTGAAAGACCCCGCTTTCGATGTTGTTGAAGCGCTCCAGTCACAAAAGATGCTGCTTTCTAAAAAAGCAGAGCGCATTAACGGGCTTATAAAGACTATTGAAAAAACCATTAACAACTTAAAAGAGGAGACAGAAATGCCGATAAAAGAATACTATGAAGGATTCAGCGAGGAACAAATAGAAAAATACAGGCAGGAAGTGCGACAGCGCTGGGGAGAAAAAACCCTAAAAGACAGCGAAGAGCGTGTTATGAATATGGGGAAGGAGAAATTCAAACAAGTGCAGGATGAAGGCGGAGCCATTTTTAAGGCAATTTGTGATAATATGCCGAAGGGTTACGACAGCAAAGAGGTACAGGAACTGGTGGCAAAGTGGAGAAACTGGCTGGAAAACTTCTCACATTATTCGGATGAGGCGGTTCTGGGGCTGGGGCAGACCTATAGCCGGCACCCTGACTTTGCCAAATTTTTCGAAAAATATGATGCGGATTTTCCCGAATTTTTTACAAAAGCCATTGAATATTATTGCGCTTCCAAAAAGTAAGGTATCTCTTTAGATTGTAAACATAATATTGGCAACCAAGAAATAGAGAAAAACACCGAATATATCCATAACGGTGCTGATAAAGGGAGCGGATACCAGGGCGGGGTCGAGTTTTACCAGTCGGAAAGCAAAAGGCAAAGCCCCGCCGATAATAGTTGCTATAAGTGAGATAACGATTAGCGTAAAGGTAACTACACCTGCTACCATTAAATCCCGCCCTAAAATATAGGCTAAAACCAGTACCGCTGCACCCAGCGCCAAACCGAGAACAATACCTACCAGCGACTCCCTGCCGATTACAGCTAACGCTTTCTTGGGATTTACTTCTCCGGTTGCCAGACCGCGGATTACAACGGTAGCCGATTGAGCGCCCACATTGCCGCCGGTACCAATCAGCAAGGGAATAAAGGCTGCCAGTATAACCATTTCACCCAATAACGCTTCCTGCCCGGCAATGATGGAGCCGGTAAGCATATTAACCAGTATCAGCAGGAATAACCACACGGCACGGTTTTTTACTACATCCAGTATGCGGCTGGTAAAATAGCTCCTTTCCGTACCCTGCACAGCGCCGAAGCGGTAAATATCCTCGGTTGTTTCTTCTTCAATAATATCCACGACATCATCATAAGTAAGAATACCTACCAGCCGCTCTTCGGCATCGACCACCGGAATAGCAATCAATTCACGTTCACGCAGTATTTTGGCAACTTCTTCACGGTCGGTATTGGTATAGACAAAAAGGGGCTCCGGAGTCATAATATCCGATATTCTGGACTGGGGGTCGGCAGTAACCAGATCCCGTAAAGATACAGTCCCGATTAAATGGCGTCCGCGGTCCATTACGTAGCATACATAGATAGTCTCCCTGTTTATGGCAAGTTCGCGTATTCTTTCCAGCGCCTGTTCCACAGTCATAAACCCGTGCAGGTCGACAAAGTAAGGCGTCATTTCACGGCCGGCAGTATCTTCCTGGTAGCCAAGTAAATGGACGGTTAGACGCCGTTGTTCGGGAGACAATATCTGCAGGAGCCTGCGGGCAACATTTGCCGGGGCTTCCTCTAAAAGTTCGATGCGGTCATCGGGAGGCATAGCTTCAAGAAAGGTACGTGCCGCCTGGTCTGAAAAAGATTCCAGCAGGCGGTTCTGAAGCGAACTGTCCATATAATCGAATACATCGACTGCCAGGGTTTTAGGAAGCAGGCGGAAGACAATCACTGCCTTATCATCAGGGATGCTATCAAGCAGCTCGGCGATGCTCTCCGGCTCGGTTTCAAGCAGTTTCTCGCGTAAAACCTTATAGTTTTTTTCTGCCAGCAACTCTTTGAAGGCGTCTATATTCATTTCTTCCATCGGCAGCCTCTTTTTGGATATCCGGATAAAAAAACCCCACGCCCGATGGGACGTGGGGTATAGATACACCACAAAGCCGCATATGCCCTATTCCAAGGCAACCTTCGGCATTACCCATTGAACGCAAACAAACTTATTCTCTCGTTTATCGGGTTCTCTGTCAGATTTTGTTTCCATTTTTATTTCCAATTCCTTATGGATTATAAATGCAATATCAGACTTCTGTCAATTATCCAGAGCGATTTAACGGCGCACTTATTATTATAAAGAAATTATTTCAATTAGCTTGCTGCTATTTTTATTCTTTATTATCGGAAGTTTCATCCGTCTTTGCATCATCGCTTTTCTCTGACTCTTCGCCGGATGATTCGGAATCATTTTCTTCATCCGTTTCTAATTCAACCTCATCTAATAAACCGTGTGAAATACCGAACACTCGTTCCAAGGGAAGCGTAAATGCAATGCCGGCACCCGGTTTTTCAAGGTCAATAGAATCAGTGATTTCCTTAATAATTTCATCCACCTGGTCTCGATAAACGACTGAAAGCACGATTTCTTTTTCCGGCTCGAGAGAAACACCCATAATTTTCTTTCTCTCATGAATACCTGTTCCACGCCCATACACTATAGTCGCACCCTCGGCTCCGGCTTTTATAGAAGACTCTATGACGGTATCACCCAAACCTTTCTTAACAACTGTTATTATCAAAATTCTGGCACGATCACTCATTTTTTTTCATCTCCTTGCGGGGGTTTAATACGATACAGTAAACTGATTATCTGTATTGAAATAATTGGCGCCAGTGTAATTATACCAATTGTTCCAAATCCGTCAACTAGGGGATTACTGCCTTCAATTACCGCAGCCGCTCCGGTTGCGATTGATACGATTAAGGCAACAGTCAGGGGCCCGGTTGCTATACTACCCGAATCAAAAGCGATTGCCACAAAATTTTTATCCGAAAAAAAGAGCAGTAAAAAGGCAATGATATATCCAGGCACCAAAATATAAAGTAAGGGAATACCAAAAACAGTTCGCGCCATAGCCAGTGCTGCAAACAATCCCACACCGATACAAAGTGTATACTGCATGATGTGTGCCTTAATATAACCGCTGGAGGCTTTTTCTATCTGCTGGCACAATACTTTGACCTGAGGCTCAGCTATAGTTACCAGCGAACCTAACAAAAATCCGATTGGTATCAGTACCCAATAATCAACATAGTGGCCGAATGTTACGCCGATTTCATTTGCCATCGGAAGAAAGGCAACATTGATACCCTGTAAAAACAACACCAGACCGATATATGCCAGTAAAACGCCCCTTAACAGGATGGATACCTGCTTGAAAGGCCTTTTTAAGAACATGAATTGGAATACCATGAAAAACAATACCAATAATACTACCGGTATTGCTACATCTCCAAAGACACCCAACAAACCTTCAAACGGGGATACCATCAAAAGAACACCCCCCAGCATAGAATGCCGATTATTGGTCCGGCACAGGCCAATCCAACCAGCCCGAAGCCATCCGATAAAGAAGACCTGCGGGCAAGTACGGAAACAAAACCAAGCCCCAAGGCAAGCATCATCGGAACAGTAAACGATCCGGCAGCGGCAGAACCTGAATCAAAAGCCAGCGCCACGTATTCAGGGGGCGCAAATAAAGCCAGGATGACGGCAATCCCATAAACAGCCATCAATAGATATCTGATAGGAAAACCGAAAATAATACGCACCAGAGCTGCCATGAAAAGGATTGCCATGCCAACGGCTACCACAATTACCATTACGGTGCCGCCGTCTCCCCCCAATTGTACAAACAGCTCACTCAATACCATCACACCCGGTTCAGTAACAGTAACAACAAAACCGAATATAACAGCCGATACGATTATCAGCAATAAAGATTCATGTTGAGGAAGTTCTGCGCCGACATCACGCCCCATGGGCAATATACCTATTCTGACTCCGGCGAGAAAGAGTGTTACCCCTACAATAGCCATTGCAGCCCCGATTAAAAAGTTCCACAAAAGTTCAGGCGGGGCATGCAAAACGGTAAATTGCAGTATTAGTATGACTATTACCAAAGGAAGTATAGATGTAATGGCTTCAATAGCCGCTTTTTTGAGTTCTAAAAGCATTCGGGCAACTCCGTAAAATAGATCTAAATACAAAAAAAGGGGTGATATATAAGTTTAACAGTGTTATGTCGTATCGGTCAAATGTAAATGCTTATTTCACCGCAAGAAACGACGATTGTTGCGTTTTTATGTCGTTCTATTTTTAATGTATTGACGCTGATGATACAGGCAAATGAAGCACAATGTGCCATAACAAAGAGTATCGCATTGCATTCAAACTCTTCGTTTTAATCAAAGGGACAACCCCCATCCCCAGCAACTGTGTTAAATTAGCTTGCATAACTCCAAGGACGATGCTCTCTCAAGATGGCATTCAGGATAACTAATAACTTGCGCATACAGGCAGTTAAAGCTACCTTTTTAATCTTTCCCATATC
>JAAYAZ010000198.1 GCA_012719115.1 Dehalococcoidales bacterium | reverse complement strand
TCAACAGAAAAAACAGGGCTGAAATCAACCGGGATATCGAAATGGTATATGAATACTTTCCGCGCTTAAGAGACCTGAGGAAAAACACTGCCGGCTATCTTTCCGGCGGTGAACAACAGATGCTGGTGATTGGCAGAGCGATGATGGCAACCCCCAAACTGATGATGCTGGACGAGCCTTCGCTTGGTCTGGCTCCCATGCTGGTTGAAGAGATTTATGAGATTATCAAACGCTTCAATGACGAACAGAAGACCTCTGTGCTGATTGTCGAACAAAATGTGCGCGTGGCTCTAAGCATTGCCCATTATGGTTACGTAATGGAAAACGGGCGTATCGTGCTTGACGGCGATGCTGATTTCCTGAAAAATAACGAGGATGTTAAAGAGTTCTATATCGGGCTTTCGGCAATGGGAGATAAGAAAAACTACCGTGAAATCAAACATTATAAGAGGCGCAAGAGATGGCTTTAGATAATCAAATTAAAAAAGACGAATATTTCGATGAACTTGAAACAATGTCTGCCAATGAAAGAGACGCGTATTTTAAGAATAGAGTGGCGAAGACCGTTACCAATGCCTATAATAACGCGCCAGCCGCCAAAAGAATGCTTGATAACGCCGGAGTAAGCCCATCGCAAATAAAAACTATAAAAGACCTGGAATTGCTTCCTGTAACTCGAAAAGCGGATATTATTGAAATGCAGAAGAGCAACCCTCCCTACGGCGGTTTTTTATGTATCCCCGAAGATGATATAGAACGTGTTTTCGTATCTCCCGGACCAATCTATGAACCGATGCAGCATACCGGCATAAAGTGGTTTGCCAAATCCTTCTGGGCAGCCGGATTTCGTAAGGGAGATGTAGTTGTAAACACCTTCACCTATCATATGTCCCCTGCCGGCATTCTATGCCATGAAGCAATACGGGATTGCGGAGCAACAGCTGTTCCGGTCGGAACGGGGCATACCGAAGTAACCGTAAAGGTGATGCTGGACTTACGAGCCACCGGCTATGTCGGTACTCCCAGTTTTTTAATGGCGATAATCAAACAGGCGGAAGAGCTGGGATACGATTTCAAGAAGGATTTTTATGTAAAACGCGCCTGGTTTACGGGAGAGATGCTGGCTCCTTCTGTACGCAAAACGCTGGAAGAAGACTATAATATCGACACCTATCAGGCTTATGCCGTAACCGAACCCGGTGGCGCCATTGCCTACGAATGCAACTGTAAAGACGGCCTGCATCTGATGGATGAATACATTGTGGAAATCGTTAATCCGGCTAACGGAAAGCAACTGTCAGACGGAGAAGTCGGTGAAGTTGTGGTAACCCCTGTTCATAATTCTACCTGGGGACTGTTGCGTTTCGGAACCGGAGACCTGTCTTCGATTGTAGATGATGTCTGCCCCTGTGGCAGAACCTCCAAAAAACTGAACGGCATTCAGGGCAGAATCGGTGAAGCCGTCAAAGTAAGGGGTATGTTTGTGGTTTCAAAACAGGCTGAAAGCGTCTTTGCACAGTTTGAAGAAGTGGTAAAATGGCAGATTACGGTAAATAGAATCGACCAGCGCGATGAAATGACAATAACCGCAGAGTTAATTAACGATGTTTGCGATAAGATTGAACTGGCAGACGAAATCGGAGCTAAGTTTAAGAGTATATGCCTTGTCACTCCCGATAAGATAGATTTTGTTTCATCCGGCACCCTGCCACAGGATGGTAAATCAATCATCGATAACCGCAAGTGGGAATAAGAATCTATCTGCCCTCGCGAGGAGTCCCGATCAGCTCGGGACGACTTGGCAGTCTCTACTGTATGATTTTGTAACGTTTGCGCCTTAAAACACAATATATTTCATAGTATATGCGGAAAGGTATAATTATATTGTATTGTTGAGATTGCTTCGTTCCGACAAGCGGAACTCGCAAAGACCGTTGTAAATAGTGGCAAGAGCTTCCGCTCCGCACCCGGATAGAAGATTCCCCCTATTGTCACTCTGAGCAAAGCGAAGAGTCTAAATGCCATTCGATAACTCTCAGATTCTTCGTCTTCGCCTCAGAATGACGGTGTGCGAGGCC
>JAAYAZ010000197.1 GCA_012719115.1 Dehalococcoidales bacterium | reverse complement strand
TGTGCAACTGGCACAAAGGTTACATTTTAGTACAGGCACATAGGTTACACTTTTAATATGGCGTTATCTTATACCTTTTTTCATCCAGCAATCCCAAAGGATATGAGCTATAAGATATTTCCCATAATTGCTCGTTTATTTGCTTTAATAGCACATATTCTCCAATCAAAGGATCTGACAAGAAAACCAATCTGCCATTCCATTTAATGCACCCATTACTATGCACATAACGTATCGTGTCATTGTCATCATATTCTACTTTAGGCAGCTTTACCGGATATGGCCTTGCAGAGTGAGAATAGACAGATATCGGAGGCTTCTGCCCAAGCGCTTCATGAGGCCTTTCATTATTGTACTCTTCGATAAAGCAGTTAAATGCCTTTTGTTGTTGAGTCATATCCTTCTTGGGCGGATTGGCTGTCATCTGTTTTAAGGTACGATGCATTCTTTCATGCCTGCCATTTTGCTGAGGGCAGCCTGCTTTAATCCTTTCCGGTTTTACGCCTAGTTTTATAAACCAGACAGATAACCGTGACAATCCTCCCAAACCAGAACCTGCAAAAGGAGTACCGTTATCCGTCCTTATTGCTTCAGGTAGTCCATACTGTCGAAATACCCACTCAAAATACGGCTTGGTCTGGTAAAAGGTGGGGCGAGTCAATCCATTACATCCCAGAATGTATCGGCTGTAATTATCTGTTATCGTAAGCGGATAACATAATTTCCCATCGCCTGTTCTAAACTGACCTTTATAATCTGCACTCCACACCTTGTTTGATTTATTACAGTCTAGAAATGGCTCAGTATAGGCTGGTATGTGACGTCTATACTTGCGAGGCATAACAAGACCGTGCCTCTTTAAAATGTCATTTCCGGTGCTGTCTGCGGGCCATTCTATATCCGGGTATTCATTCCTTAATCTGGCTAGTATCTTTTTAGGACCCCATCCCATCTTCTGCTTTTTCCTATCCAGGATTACTTTTACTATTTCTTCCGGCGTAGCATTAGGATGACTAAATGGTTCTCTGGATGATTCCTTAAGCCCTAAAATACCATGCTCATTGTACCGCTCAATCCACTTATAAATGGTTTTCCTGCTTACGCCATAATTAGTACTGAGTTCAGTAATAGTATATTCTTCGTTTAACCACAGATTTATCATTTCTATTTTTATATCCAAGACACTAAGTTCCTTCCAAGGCATCGGCGTTACCTCCTGCCTATACCTTAACTGTTACCTATGTGCCCGGTCTAGTTTGTTACCATTGTACCCGGTCTGTACCCTTTGTAATGCCTTCCCCTTGGGGAAGGTGGCAGACCGATTTATCGGGATGACGGATGAGGGTCGAGATCTACATTATACATTCCTCATTAGTTTCGATATGCTCATCAGCTTCTCCAGAGGGAAGCCGTTTTTTTGCATGACATCTATTCTACTTCAAATCACCGTTGCCGTTAAAAATATAGCAAAAAAGCGGAGAGAGGCCGTAAACGGCACGATTGACCTTTTTCTTTAATGAACACCTTCCCACTCTGCCGTCTTCAAGCTCTATTATATAGCCGTTTCCTTCAGCAATCTTTTTATATTCCGAGAGAGTAAGCTCCCCCCACCAGTTTTGAGAAATTCCGTTAAAATATTTGTAATCTACTTCAGCTATCAGTTCTCCATCGCAATTGTAAAGTCTTCCCTGGCTCATTTAATCCCCTTTTGCATTATTTATAGTATTATAAGATTGTTGCGGTGTATCACTTCCGCACCGGAGTCGTGTCCCAGAAGTGTAGCAATCTGTTTCGAGTGTTTTCCCATAATTATCTCGACATCTGCGGCGCAGTAATTGGTTATGCCGCAACCTATGCGAACCCCGCCTGCATCAAGTATATTCACGATATCGCCTCTCTGATACTTACCCTGGCTTGCGAGTATGCCGGCTGCTAATAGGCTGCTGTTCTTCTGTTTAAGGGCATTCACAGCTCCTTCGTCAACCGTCAGCTTACCCTTGATACATAAGCCGCTCAACATCCACCGTTTGCGGCTGTCATAGTGTTTTGGCGCCGGGACAAAAAGAGTGCCAATTTCTTCGCCTGCGCTTATCCTATCGAGGATATCAGACTGATGTCCGTCTGCAATTACGACAGGAATACCTGAAGAAGTCGCAAGTTTTGCCGCTTCGATTTTGGTAATCATACCGCCGCTGCCGACATTACTGCCTGCATTTCCCGCCAGCTTTTCTATTTCGGATGTTATGCTGTCAACCCGATTAATCAGGGTGGCATTTGGGTTGCAGCGCGGGTCGCAGGTATACAATCCGGCTATGTCTGTAAGTATAAGCAGCAGGTCGGCATCAACCAGATTAGCTACCATTGCCGAAAGATTATCGTTATCACCGAATTTGGCTTCGTGCAGTTCGTCGATAGCCACCACATCGTTTTCGTTGATTATTCCGATAATCTTCAACTCCAATAGATTTAAGATGGTGTTACGGGCATTCAGGTAGCCGGCTCTATCCGAGAGGTCTGCTTTAGTCAGAAGGGCTTGCGCTGTAACGATATCGTGCCTGTCGAAAAGCTGTTCATAGATATTCATAAGCCGCGCCTGTCCGACGGCTGCCAATACCTGTTTATAGGGTATGCCCTTTATACCATTAGCTTTCCTAAGTTTATATCTTCCGGCAGCAATAGCGCCGGACGAAACTACAATTATCTCCAGCCCTTTTTTGTGTAATGCAGCAATCTGCGATACCAGTGATGCCATCATTTCGACATCAAGGCAAACCCCGCCGTTTGTTAGCAGGTTGGAACCAAGTTTAACTACTATTCTTTTATATGGTAAAGATGTGTTTTTCATTATAATACCCGATATAGTTTAACCATTATAGCAATGCATGCCAAGTTGGACAAGCAACTGCGGTATGCTACAATTTATCAAACGGGCTAGTTCGTTACGACTAGCCCTAAAGGCGTTTGTGAAAAGGGAAATAATTTGAAAAGCGTACTTGGTCTTTTATCGGAAATGCCCGCTTACGGTAATCTGTTGGAAAGAATTGATAAACAACGGGAAACAAGCGAAGTTGCGGTTATCAACGCTGCCAAACCTTATCTGATTGCGGCTCTGTATCGCGATTTGAGAATGCCGATAATTGTAATAACTTCCAAGGCTGATAATGCCAACAAATTAAAAGAACAGATAGTCGCCTGGTGCGGCTCTGATAGCAATATCGACCTCTTCCCGGAGCCGGACAGGCTGCCATATCAAAGGGTATCAACCGACAATTTCAGTGAAAATGAGAGAATTCGTGTGCTGTCCGGTCTGTTTAAATACGATAAGAACAGGGCTACTCCGCTTGTTATAATGTCAACGCAATCGTTGATGCAGAAAGTAACGGCTTTAGAAGATTTCAAGGCATCATACCATATAATAAAACTCGGAATGCAGATTGAACCTTATGAACTGTTGAAAAAGTGGCAGTCGCTTGGTTATAAGAGCGAGAGCATCGTCGAACTACCGGGCAGTATGAGCCATCGCGGCGGCATTCTTGATATCTATCCTCTGACATCGGAAAAACCGGTCAGATTGGAGTTTATGGGCAACACCATAGACAGTTTGCGCCTGTTCGACCCGCAAACCCAGCGCTCACAGGAGTCTATATCAAGTATTGAAATTGCGCTGGCAACGGAACTGATAGCCCCGCTTTTGATGAAAAAATCCGAGCTTAAAGGAATAATCGACGCAATCGATTTATCCGGTTGCAGCGCTGATGTTAAAAGGCATTACAAGCAGGATTTGAATATCTTTTTAGAGGGTGGGATACCGGCGGAAAAACAATTTTATGCCCCGTTATTTAATACTGGCAATGTTTTGGATTATATTTCCGATAACTCACTGATTATTCTGGATGAACAACAGAATATTAATCAAACAATGGAGCACTTGGATGCCGAAGCAGGGCAGCTTAAACAGGATAAATTAACAAATCGTGAATTGCCTAACGGGTATCCATCCTCGTATTTTTCTATCGAGGATATACAATTGCGCCTTAATAAAAGAAAAAAATTGAGTCTGAGTTCATGGGGGGATGTATCCCGCCTTGATTTTTCACCTGCAAAGGATTTTGGGGGTAAACTGCCGGATTTTGCAGATGAGGTCAGAGGTCTTCTTTCATCTAAAAACAGAGTTATCGTAGTTACTCACCAGGCAAAACGCCTATCTGAATTGTTGGAAGAGGAAGATATCTACAGCGTTAATCTTGATGAAAAACAAGATGCCACACCCGGCTTCGGGGCAATATCCATAACAGGTGGTGCGGTAACCGATGGCTGGATAATGAACGGAAATACCTGCCTCTTTACCGATAGTGAAGTATTCGGGTTTATCAAACAAAGAAGGTTTGCAAAAAAGCGTCCGGTAGCCAAAGTTAAACTCTATGAAGATATCAAACCCGGTGATTATGTGGTACACATTGAACATGGCATAGCCAGGTTTACGGGAATTACAAGAATGGGAGCTTCTTCCATCGAGTATATGGTTTTACAATATGCCGAAGGAGACAGGTTGTATGTTCCGGTCGACCAGATCGACCGTGTGGGGCGCTACATTGGCGGAAGCGATAAAACACCGGTACTCAATCGTTTGGGTACGCAGGATTGGGCAAGAGCGAAGAAGAAAGCACAGAAATCAGTCGAAGAAGTTGCGGAAGAGTTATTGGAACTCTATGCGGCAAGAGAAGCGGCTTCCGGATTTGCTTTTTCCCCCGATACCGTCTGGCAGCAGGAAATGGAAGCCGCCTTTCCCTATGTAGAGACTCCGGACCAGATAATTGTACAGGACGAAGTTAAAACTGATATGTCTAAAGCTAAACCGATGGACAGGCTTATTATGGGGGATGTGGGTTACGGGAAAACGGAGGTTGCATTGCGAGCGGCTTTCAAAGCGATTATGGATAATAAACAGGTGGCGGTACTGGTTCCGACGACCGTGCTTGCCGAACAGCATTTTGCTAGCTTTACCCAGCGGTTAAAAGCGTTTCCTATCAGCGTGGAAGTTTTGAGCCGTTTTCGCACACATAAACAACAGAAGGAGATTATTGAGAAACTTGCCGAAGGCAAGGTTGATATATGCATCGGTACTCATCGCCTGTTACAGAAAGATGTCATCTTTAAAGACCTGGGGCTTTTAATCATCGATGAAGAGCAACGCTTTGGTGTAAATCATAAAGAGTATTTGAAAAATATCAGGAAAGAAGTGGACGTGCTGGCAATGAGCGCTACACCTATTCCGCGTACACTGCATATGTCGCTGGTGGGTGTGAGGGATATGAGCGTTATAGAAACGCCTCCTGAAGAGAGATTGCCGGTAAGAACTTATGTGGCCGAATACGATGGCCAGCTGGTAAAAGAAGCCATTATGAAGGAACTGGAGCGCGATGGTCAGGTCTTTTTCGTACATAACCGTGTGCAGAGTATCCGTATGGTAGCGGAAAAAGTCAGGGAACTGTTGCCATATGTCAGGATTGCTGTAGCGCATGGACGTATGGCAGAAAATGAACTGGAAAGCGTTATGACTGATTTCTCGCGCGGTGATATAGATGTACTTGTCTGTACTACCATTATCGAATCCGGGCTTGACGTTCCAAATGCCAATACTCTGATTATCAATCAAGCCGACAGGTTCGGGTTGACTCAGCTCTACCAGTTAAGGGGTAGGGTGGGGAGAGGGGCGAACCTGGCTTATGCTTATTTGCTATACGATAAAGGTAAGAATATCACTGAAGAAGCCCGCC
>JAAYAZ010000196.1 GCA_012719115.1 Dehalococcoidales bacterium | reverse complement strand
TATGGATAAATAGAAGTAATTTAGTTCAAATAGATGGATAATATATTAAAACACGGTATTTTAATAAAATATTGCATATTCTTAAAAAACTATTTATATCGCAGTATTATGGTTGTATAATGGTCTTACCTCTATATACAGTTAATATTTGCCTACTTAAAACATTATTTGTTTTATCGCTAAAATGAGCGAAAAGGAGGTTTAATGATGTCACAGCAGGTCAGAACTTGGATGAAACTGGTTTCCGGTGTTGAAAGTGACGTTGATATCGACGCTGAGAAGCTGATTGTGCGTTATGCGGATGAAAACAATATAGCTTTTGAGTTTTGGGATTATGAAGGGAAAAGAAGCGAAGTAACGATGCCGGTTAAAACGGCTATGGTGCTGTGCAGGGCGATTATGCTCTGCGAAGAAGGGTCGCTCGACCATATAGGAATTGAATTGTAATAACTATAGGAGAGGTGATTTAAATGAGTTTATTTGTTATTTTTCCGGCGCGCAACGAAGAAAAAACCATAGCTGAGTGTATAGAGATAGCAAGAAAAAGTAAGTTCAAACCGGAAATCCTGGTGGTTGACGGTAACTCCGGCGATAATACCAAAAAGGAAGCCAGAGATGCCGGCGCTATGGTTATCAGGCAAAGCAAGAATATTTATCCTGCCAAGGGAACGGCAATGAGAGACGGCGCCAAAGAAGCAATTAAGAGAGGCGCAGAGCAAATATTGTTTTTGGATGCCGATATCATCAACCTTACTCCCGAATGGGTGGACCTGCTGGCGGAACCGGTAATCGAAAAAGCCTGCGATATGTCGCGCGGTTATTACAGGCGGGCAGAGTATGACGGGGCTGTTACTAAGCTGGTTGCCAAGCCGTTATCGGGGGTGTTTTTCCCTGAAATCTCACATTTTAATCAGCCGTTAAGCGGTGAAATATGCGCTACCTCTGAACTTTTTAGCACACTCTTAAAAAGCAGGGATTGGCCGGACGGGTGGGGGGTGGATATCTGGCTTTTAATCGAATCGGCAATGCGCGATTATCAAATCACCGAGATATATCTGGGTACAAAAGTACATACTTCAAGGCAGGAGTATCTGGTTGATGTCATCAGATTGAGCAAGATGGCGGAGCAGGTGTCATTGACAGCTTTTAAGGAAGCTATTAAGTATAAACGCATCGGCAATCTTAAAAAGGTTCACTTGTAGAAATCAATTATAAAAAAATGGCTCTCCGGGCAGGAATTAAAAAATCCGTAAAGGAACAGCAGTTTGATAATCTTTGTATTTAAGTTCAAGTAGCCACTAAAAATTAATTATGATATAATATTGCGGATTAGAGGACATTACCTTTTTTATCTTGTTTGCCGAGGTAGCTCAGCCGGTAGAGCAGCGGACTGAAAATCCGCGTGTCCCCAGTTCGATTCTGGGCCTCGGCACCATCGTTTTGTTCTTTGACAATGTGACTGGTTATATCCAGCCGAAGTGGCGGAATAGGCAGACGCGACAGTCTCAAAAACTGTTGAGGGGCAACTCTCGTGTCGGTTCGACCCCGACCTTCGGCACCATTTTAGTAACTTAAAATAGTATTTTTGTT
>JAAYAZ010000195.1 GCA_012719115.1 Dehalococcoidales bacterium | reverse complement strand
ATTTTGTAAATTAAAGATATTGCATTGCGTCAACAAAGTATGTATAATGTTGTACACAAAAAATAGTACAAAAAAATAGAGGTATTATTACCTCAAGTCTTCTCATCCCGTACTCTCTGTCTACGCCGTAAAGGCTTTAGATAAATCGGTATTAAAAGGAGGAAGACCTAATGTACAAGAAGATTCTGGTTCCGCTTGATGGCTCTAAAACAGCCGAAGGGGTCCTGCCGCATGCCAAAGCCCTGGCATATTCCGAAAAGGCAGAGCTCGTTCTGATTAATGTCGTGGCAAATCCCGCTTTTGAATTCGCTTTTTCCGACCCCTCGATAGCCGCACAGACTATTGCTGAAGAAGAAGAACTAGGCAGTAAGTATATGGCGGAAGTCGAGGAGCGCTTGAAATCAGAAGGCTACAAAGTAACCAGCCTGATAAAAGGCGGCTCTGCGGCTAATGCGATTCTAAAAACCGCAGAGGAAATAGGGGCGGATATTATTGCCATGTCAACTCACGGTCGCACCGGTCCGGCACACTGGATAATCGGCAGTGTTGCGGAAAAAGTGGTGCACCATTCCAAGATTCCTGTAATGCTGATTCGTTCGAATAATTAGTATTACTTTCCCCCCAATTTGAAAAATTTTAAATCGAGAGGAAAAAAATGAATGCCCTAGCAGAATCGGCAAAAAATGGTGTGCAAAGTATCCGCAAAGTAATATTTGCATCGTCTGCGGGTACGGTAATCGAATGGTATGATTTTTACATTTTCGGTGCGCTGGCAACAACCCTTGCCAGTAAGTTCTATACCACCGGAACTCCTGCCGGCGATGTCATCGCCTGGCTGGGTACTTTTGCAGTCGGGTTTATGGTGCGTCCTTTCGGCGCCCTTTTCTTCGGTCGCATAGGCGACCTTTTCGGACGTAAATTCACTTACGTGTTAACAATAGCGATAATGGGTTCCGCCACATTCATTATCGGTTTATTGCCCACCAAAGAAGTACTTGGTGTGTGGGCGGGTATTATATTAATAACGCTCAGAATACTTCAAGGTCTGGCTCTGGGCGGACAGTATGGCGGAGCGGCAACCTTTGTTGCCGAACATGCACCTCAGGGGAGGCGCGGTTTCTATACCAGCTGGATTCAGACTACAGCTACCTTGGGTTTGTTCTTATCACTTGGTGTTATACTGCTTGTCAGGATTGGAATGGGAGAGGACACTTTCAACGAGTGGGGCTGGCGTATACCGTTTATGGTATCAATATTACTGGTGATTCTATCCGTTTGGATCAGGCAGTCTCTGCGCGAGTCGCCCTTATATCAACAGATGAAGGTAAGCAAAACTATCTCAAAAAACCCGCTAAAAGAAAGTTTTACCAATCCGTATAATCTTAAATGGGTGCTGATTGCACTGTTTGGCGCTACTATGGGGCAGGGTGTCGTTTGGTACACAGGACAGTTCTATGCGCTGTTCTACCTGCAGCAAATCTTTAAGGTTAGTCTGGTAGAATCCAATATTATTGTAGGTGTAGCCCTGGTTCTGAGCGCTCCCTTCTTCGTCTTTTTCGGTTGGCTTTCCGATAAGATAGGCCGTAAGAAGATAATGCTGGGCGGTATGCTTTTGGCAGTCTTGACATACTATCCTATATACGGCGCTATGGCTGCCTTTGCTCCGATAGATACAGGACAGCATTTCCTGTTTGGCTATCAGGGATATAATATGGTTGCTCTGTCGGCGCTGGTCTTCATACAGGTTATCTATGTTACTATGGTATACGGGCCTATCGCAGCCTTCTTGGTCGAACTATTCCCGACCAAGATACGCTATACCTCTATGTCATTCCCGTATCACATCGGTAACGGTGTCTTCGGTGGATTGGTACCTATGATAGGCCTGGCATGGATTACGGCAACCGGTAACAATTTTGCCGGCATTTGGTATCCGATGATAATAGCCGGCATCTGCTTTGTGATAGGGCTGGTACTGCTCAAGGAAACGAATAAAGTAGATATCAGTGATGCCAGCACATCTCTGTCAGGTGTATCCGAAGCGGCAGGGAAAAAGGCCAAAGAATAGAATAATATAAACATATTTGTATTACGATTAGCCGGAGCCACGGGATATTACCGTGGCTCCTCTTTTTTCCTATGCTTGCTTGACAGAGAAATGTTTCTCTGATAATATTTAGGACAACCTAAACATTACGACTTTGTAAATACAGGGGTTTAATATGCATAACAGTACTGAAGAATACTTGGAAGCTGTTTATAACATTACTCGTGATGGCAAAGCAGCCTCCACTTCCGACATATCTAAACGGCTTAATATTTCCGCTGCCAGTGTTACCGAGATGTTTAAAAAACTGGCTGATGAGGATTATATTTCTTATTCCCCCTATCACGGCGTTACCCTTACAGGTAAGGGAAGCGCTCTGGGTAGAAAGATGGCGCGTAAGCATCGGCTGCTGGAGAGGTTTCTGCACGATACATTAAAAATCGGAAAGGAAAAAGTCCATGACGAAGCCTGTGCTATGGAGCATACACTTTCCGATGAGGCTGAAAGAGCTCTATGTCTTTCCCTAAAATACCCCGACAGATGTCCGGATGATGAAAAAATGATTCCGCCCTGCGACCTTGACTTTGCCACTTGCCAGGAATGCAGTGAATGGAATAAAGGTAATTTTGAGCAGCTTCGGAAACGCCAAAAGGAAGTTATTTCCTTATTGGAACTTAAGGCAAGCAGAGAAGCTACCATTGCTTTTATTCGCGGTGGTAAATGTATGCTGCAAAGGCTTTGCGATATGGGATTGACTCCCGGAACAAAAATCAAAGTCTCAAGAATTGCGCCTCTTAAAGGGCCTGTGGAAATTAATTTACGAGGCAGTAAACTTGCTCTCGGTAACAGAGTTGCAGGCAATATTTTCGTCGAGGCTCCCGATAAAATCGAGCAAAATGAAAGAAAAGGTTAATCAATGAAGCATACTTCCACATCTACAAGCTTAAAGGATTCAGCGGAAGTTATCGGTAATGATAACGGCGATAGATTGACACTGGCACTGGTAGGGAATGTCAATGTCGGAAAGAGTACCATTTTTAATCAGCTGACCGGTTTGGTACAGGAAACCGGAAACTGGGGCGGCAAGACCGTTGAACTGAAGAAAGGTACTTTGTCCCACCATGGTTTACAAATAGATGTTGTAGACCTTCCGGGTATCTATTCATTTGCTACATATTCCGTAGAGGAACAGGCTACACAGGAATATATTCTTACTCAAAAGCCGGATGTTATTATCAACGTAGTCGATGCCACCTCCCTTGAGAGAAATCTTTTTTTCACACTTCAACTCAGGGAAATGGGGCTGCCGGTTGTGCTGGGCATCAATTACAATGATATTGCCAATAAGAAAAATATCCGTGTTGATACAAACCTGCTGCAAGAGATATTAGGAGTGCCGGTTGTCGATACAATTGCCATAAAGGGTATCGGCGTTCATGAACTGGTGGACGCAGCTTTGGAGTTCCTTGATAAGCCTGTTAATAACACAAGCCGGCTAAAATATGGCATCGAAGTTGAAAACAGAATAGATCAGCTCCTCGAGCTATTAGATAACGGTTTCCCCGAAACGCCTTCCAGATGGCAGGCCATTCAGCTGTTGGAAGGTAAAAACCCGGCTTTGTCAGCCGATGATAAAGAAATGCGTGCCATTATTTCGAATGCGGAAAAACTAGCAGGAGAGCTGGTTTCAATGCATGGAGAAGACATTTCAACCATAATTGCAGCTGAACGTTATGCATTGGCTGCTTCAATAACCGAAAAGGTAGTAAGTAGAAAAGAGGCAGTTAGAAAGCTCTCCGATATAATGGATAATATCATGCTGCATCCCATCTTCGGTTATTTTGTGTTTTTTCTGACACTGGCAGCCATTCTGATTGTAGTTTCTCTGTTCGGTGAGTGGGTTACCGGTGTTATAGAGGGGTTCTTTGAAAGCATCAAACCCGAAATTGCGGGGTCTGCCATGAATATTTTCTGGAACGGAGGAGTCATCGGTTTCTATGCTGCCCTGATAGTGGCAATCGGTTTTATACTTCCATTCTTTTTGATATTAAGCTGGCTCAGTGAGAGCGGATATCTGCCCAGGATTGCTTTTTTGATGGACCGTCCCTGCCATACTATAGGCTTGCACGGGATGTCGAGCATTCCTTTGATTATGGGGCTCGGATGCAATGTGCCGGCTTGTATGGCTTGTCGGGTTATGAATAATAAAAGAGACCGCTTAATAGCCACTTTTCTGACCACTATGGTTCCGTGCGCTGCCAGAACTTCCATAGTGCTCGGATTGGTAGGTGCATTTATCGGCTGGCAGTGGGCGGTAGGTATATTGTTTTTCCAATTCCTCTTAATTTACATTATCGGGTTGATACTTAACAAAATAATGCCCAGCAACTCTCCGGGTATAATTATGGAAATTCCGGAATACCGCTGGCCTTCACTGAAAAACGTTTGGCGGCAGGCATGGTTCAGATTCAAAGAGTTTCTGGTAATCGGTGTTCCCCTTATTGTTATAGGCAGTGTTATTATTGAAACTATGAATGTTTATAACTGGTTGGATTATCTTACTGATATCCTGGCTCCTTTAACGGTAAGCTGGTTGGGATTGCCGGCATTTACCGGTGTACTGCTTATTTTCGGCATTCTTCGCAAAGAGGCTAACCTGGCGTTACTGTTTTCTTTTGCCGGCGGTGCTGCTATAACTACTATAATGACGCCGCTGCAGATGGTTGTATTTACAATAGTGATACTTATTTATATTCCCTGTATATCAACTATTGCTGTCTTATTGAAAGAAACCGGTGTCAAGGCAACAACTTTAATGGTGCTGGCGGAAATCGGTCTTGCCATTCTTATCGGCGGTGTTGCCTACAGATTGCTGGGCTTGTTTTTGTAACAAAGTAAAAACATTTGCTCATAGTGTTAAACAGAAGCGGAAGCAGTGCATTCTATACGTAAACCATTGGCGCTAATCGGCGGCAAAACCGTGTATGTAACTTGACTAATTACGATTGTTTCCCTATAATAGCGTCCTGTTGACATTTT
>JAAYAZ010000194.1 GCA_012719115.1 Dehalococcoidales bacterium | reverse complement strand
TCCGTGCGGCAGTTCCGAATGGTTTTTCTTCATCTCCTCTTCCGAGATAAAGATTACTTCGGTATCATAATCGGCATAGTAGTTCGGCATTTCCACAATTTCTTTTCTGATTCTTTCGTGTTCCGACAGATTTTCCGCCACCACGTAAACCAGCCGCTTGTGCATCTGCCTTTTCGATAGCTCGGGCGTATTTCCTTCCCTGATTCCCTCGATAGTGCTTTCAACAGGAATGGTATATTGACGGGCATCTGTAACACCTTCCACCCGGCGTGCGGCATCGGAATGCCCCTGGCTGACTCCCCTCCCCCAGAAACTATATACGTGACTTTGCGGTAAAAAGGAAAGCCCCAGCACTCTTTCCACAGAAAAAATTCCGGGGTCCCAGCCGGCAGAAATAACCGAAACATTTCCCATCTGGCGGGCAATTGTGTTCATATTCCGATAATATTCCGGCACATCCGCATGCGTATCGAAGCTGTCGACAGTGCTGAAACGTTTTGCAAATAGCGGGCCCTGCACAGGCGTATCTTCTTTTGAACCACCGCAAAGAATCATAACATCTATTTTCATTTCCTTAGGGATAGTACAATCTTCACTGTTAAAGACCGGAATATCGCCCAGTTCTTTCTGTATAATCTCCGGACGCCTGGATAAAACGGAGCAGAGTTCCATATCGGGATTTTTTTCAATGGCTGCTTTTACACCTCTACCCAGATTTCCATATCCGACAATGCCAATATTTATCATTTCTAAATCCTCCCCGGATGTGATGTTATCATTACATTATCATAACAAATGTCCCCCTCAAAACAAAAAAACCGCGCAGATTGTTTATTACTAATCATAAGTAATCCGTATTTATATGTCGGAATTATGTGCTAAAATAAACAGAACAGGAGGAATAACCAATGTCAAAACGTAATGCCTTTATTGCAGTCCTTGCCATTGTATTTATAGCCCTTTCTGTAATCATTTATTTTATTCATTACCTGGTATTTCAGGATGCCCACCATATATTCATTTTCATGTTGGGCGACCTGGCATTCCTGCCGCTGGAGGTTTTACTTGTCAGCGTTATCATCGAGCACATTCTAAACCGCCGCGAAAAGCAGGATAAACTGCAAAAACTCAATATGGTAATCGGCACTTTTTTCAGCGAAGTAGGCAACGATGTATTGCGCGACCTGCTTGTTTATTTCCGAAACAGCAAAGACATTGCCAGACATTTGAATATAAAAGGCAATTGGACCAAACAAGACTTCCAAACAGCCAGAGAATATGCCGATAAGTTAAAAATTGACA
Organism: Dehalococcoidales bacterium; assembly: GCA_012719115.1. Taxonomy (GTDB): domain Bacteria; phylum Chloroflexota; class Dehalococcoidia; order Dehalococcoidales; family UBA5627; genus UBA5627. The sequence continues at coordinate 9,817 of JAAYAZ010000194.1, read as the reverse complement.
TCGATTATGACAGTCTGGACTTCAACCGTCTGCGCGATGTTTTATCCGGCAAAAGGGATTTTTTACTTACGATGCTGGGAAATCCGGGGCTGCTGGAAAACGACCGCTTTACCGACTTGCTGTGGGCGGTTACCCACCTTGCCGAGGAGCTTAAAGCGAGGCCGTGCCTTGATAACCTCCCCGTTAGTGACTTAAAACATCTCTCTAACGATATCCAGAGATTTTATGACCATTTGGCAAGCGAGTGGCTGGATTATGCGGAACACCTGAAAGCGAACTATCCCTATCTGTTCTCACTTGTTTTACGGACACATCCGTTCCAGGAAAGCCCTTCTGCCATAGTTAAATAAGCTATTAAACATTTTTCTGTTATCATATGCGTGCATATAGTATAATTAGGGCTGGATAGGCAGATTGTCATGCTGAATTCGTGATGGTCGAATGAAGTCCCGATAAATCGGGATTTCGTTCCTGCTTATCGAAACTCAACATCCGGGGCGGGGAGCGTTCTGTCACTCTGAGCGAAGCGAAGAGTCTGAATGCCAATCGATAAACCCTATCCCGATGGATCTGCACTCAAGAATGACATGAAAAGGACTAAAGGAAGATTAAATGGCTGCCAACAAAACGCGTACAATGTATGTCTGCCAGCAATGCGGTAAGGAAAGCCCCAGATGGGAAGGAAAATGCCCCGGATGCGGCGAGTGGAACACTCTTGTCGAAAAGGTTGTTTCCTCATCCGCCCCCCAAAGACGCATTTCCGCTGAAAACCAACCGCAAAAACTGTCACAGGTTGCAACCCCACCCGAGCAGCGCACCCCGCTGGCTCTTACCGAGTTCAACCGTGTGTTGGGAGGCGGGCTGGTAGCCGGCTCGCTGGTACTTTTGGGCGGCGAACCCGGCATCGGCAAATCGACACTTCTATTGCAAGCCTGCGCCTGCCTGGCTTCCGAAGGCAGGGACGTTGTCTATGTTTCAGGTGAAGAAACGCCACGCCAAACGAAGCTGAGGGCGGCCAGACTGGGAATCGACAGCGATCATCTCTACGTGCTATCGGAGACTGACTTGGAAGCCGTCATCAGCCACATAGACGGAATGAACCCATCGCTGGTGGTCATCGACTCCATACAGGCGGTTTCCCTACCGGAGTTGGAACCGACCACCGGCAGCATTGTGCAGGTCAGGGAATGCACTATGAGATTGATGCACTGGGCAAAAGCCGGTCAGGTGCCGGTAATTATAACGGGACACGTCACTAAAGAGGGCGCCATCGCCGGTCCAAAGGTATTGGAGCATATCGTTGACTGTGTTTTATATCTCGAAGGAGAGCAATTCAGTTCCTACAGACTGTTACGCTCCGCAAAAAACAGGTTCGGCTCGACCAACGAAGTGGGTATTTTCGAAATGAAATCCGAGGGTATGGTGGAAGTAACCAATCCGTCGCAGGTCTTTTTATCACAGCGTCTTGAGCAGGCTATCGGCTCTGCCGTCGTACCCACACTTGAAGGAAGCCGCCCGCTGCTGGTGGAAATACAGGCTTTAACCAATACCACCGCATTCGGACTGCCGCGGCGCACCGCTAACGGAATCGATTTCGGCAGGCTGCTGATGATTGCGGCAGTCTTAAGTCGCCGCGCCTACTTAAAGCTGGGGAATCAGGATATCATCGTTAACGCCACCGGCGGAATTCAAATTAAGGAACCGGCAGCGGATTTGGCGATTGCACTGGCGATTGCATCCAGTTATAAGGATGAAGGCGTCGACCCCGAACTGGTAGCTGTCGGGGAAATCGGGCTTAGCGGTGAACTGCGGGGTGTTTCACAGCCGGAAAGACGAGTTGCCGAAGCGGCACGGCTCGGTTTTAAAAAATGCATACTGCCTGCTGCAAGCGCGAGACATATTCATACAAAAGATATTCAACTGATACCTGTCGGAACACTCAGGGAAGCGATTAAAGCCGGGCTTACAGGTAAGAAGAACGAAGATGTGTAAAAAAACAGGTGCCATAATCGTAGCCGCCGGCAAGGGCGAACGCATGGGTGGAGTCGATAAGATTTTTGCTCCTCTGGCTGGGAAACCCCTGCTGGCATGGACGATTGATGTATTCGAGAAATGCCCGGCAATCGACCAAATTGTCATCGTGCTGGGCAAGCATAACATCGAAACCGGCAGGAAGCTGGCAGCCGAATACGGCTGGAAAAAAGTAACGGATATCTGCATCGGCGGGGAAAAACGGACGGAATCAGTATCCAATGGCTTAAAACTGCTAAAAGACTGCGGATGGGTTGTCATTCATGACGGGGCGCGCCCGCTTGTTAAGGAATCGCTTATAAAAATCGGGCTAAGCGAAGCTAAAGAAACGGGGGCAGCGGTAGCCGCAGTTCCCGTTACCGATACAATAAAAATGTCTTCGGATGATAATTTCATCATCGGAACGCCGCCGCGCGAAAAGCTGTGGTCAGTACAGACGCCGCAGGTTTTCAGATTTGATATAATAGAAGAGGCACACCGAAACGCCGATAAAAATGCCACCGATGATGCATCATTGGTCGAAAAGCTCGGATATACGGTAAAATTGTATTTCGGTTCTTATAACAATATAAAGGTTACAACCCCCATAGACCTGTCACTGGCAGAAATTCTGGTAAAAGGAGGAACATAAAATGCGCGTTGGTATTGGATATGATGTACACCGCTTGGCACCGGATTTAAAGCTGGTATTGGGAGGAGTGGAGATTCCCTCCAGGCAGGGGCTCATCGGCTGGAGCGATGCCGATGTTTTAACCCACGCAGTAATGGATGCCCTGCTGGGAGCGGCTGCCCTGGGAGATATCGGGCAGCATTTTCCACCGGGAGACCCGCAATTAAAAGGCATTTCCAGCCTTATTCTACTCAAGAGGGTGATTGAGATGCTAAAAGAAAAAGGCTACACAGTGGGAAATGTGGACGCGGTTATAGTTGCCGAACAGCCGAAGTTAATGGAGCATATAAATAATATAAGAAATAAACTTGCCGATGTTATGAAAATTGATATCGATGCCGTCAGTGTTAAAGCCAGCACCTCTGAACAGCTCGGATTTGCCGGACGCGAAGAGGGAATGGTTGCCTGGGCGGTAGCCACAATCAAAGAGGAGAATGAATGAAGATTTACAGCACCCTGTCCGGTAAAAAAGAGCAGTTTGTTCCGCAAAGCGACCAAGTAACGATGTATGTCTGCGGGGTTACCCCCTACTCGGATGCCCATATAGGGCATGCTATGAGTTATATCATTTTCGATGTAATCCGGCGTTACATCAAGTTCAGCGGATATAAACTGAAGTTTATTCAAAACGTCACCGACGTGGATGATAAAATCATCGACAGAGCCAATAAGAAAGGTATTCCGGCTGTTGAACTGGCAGAGCAATACTCCGAAAGCTTTATGGCTGATATGGATGCTTTAAACGTAGTCAGAGCCGATTTTTATCCGCGTGCCACCGGCGAAATAGATAAAATAATCGAGATGGTGCAGGGGCTGATAGATAAGGGTTATGCTTATGAAGCTAACGGCAGTGTCTATTTCAGGGTATCGAAAGTCCCTGATTACGGCAAGCTGGCGCATCGTACGCTGGATTCAATGATGGCAGGTGCGCGCATAGAAATAGAGCAGGATAAGGAACACCCGATGGATTTTACGCTCTGGAAAGCCTCCAAACCGGGTGAACCGTCATGGACAAGCCCCTGGGGAGAGGGAAGACCGGGCTGGCATATCGAGTGCAGCGCAATGTCAGTAAAATACCTGGGCGATACAATCGATATCCACGGCGGAGGCAGCGACCTGATATTCCCGCATCATGAAAACGAAATCGTACAATCGGAGTGTTTCACGGGGAAAAAGCCGTTTGCCAAATACTGGATGCACAACGGGCTTTTACAGTTTGGCGGGGACAAGATGAGCAAGTCCCTGGGCAACCTGATTACCATTAAGAATGCGCTTCAAAAATACAGCGTTGATACTATCCGCATTTTTATACTGAACTCACACTACCGCAGCCCGCTAAAATATTCACTTGAGGCGTTTCAGGCAGCGGAGAGCGCAGCCGAACGGCTAAGGCGCACCGTCGAGAGAGAGGATAATGCCGGTAATGCCGATAAACTCGACCCTGAACCATATCGCAAGCTGTTTATCGAAGCGATGGATGATGATTTCAACACCCCGCAGGCTCTGGCTGCCTTATTCGACCTTGCCAGAGCCATCAATCAAGAAGCCGATTCAGGTGCGAACATCACAGAAGCTAAAAAAGTGCTTTTGGAACTGGCTCAGGATGTTCTGGGGTTAAAACTGGCTTCGCTAAGCTATGATGAAAACCCGGAGATTCAAAAGCTGATTCAGGAACGGCAGACATTCAGAAAAGAAAAGAACTGGGAAAAAGCCGATGCTGTCAGGGAGAAGCTGGCAGAATTGGGTGTTGCCGTAGAGGATACTCCCACCGGCGTTAAAATCACGCCGCTGAAAAAGAGGTAATTATTCCCTCTGTCATTGTGGGGAGTCCTTTTACATTGTCATTCTGAGGCGTAGCCGAATGAATCTAATACAAATCGGAGAGGGACGACGAAGCAATCCCTAAGATTACTTTCGACGCCGCTATGGATTCGACAAGCTCACCACGAGCGGCTTTTTACTTCTTTTGTCATGCTGAATTCGTGAAGGACGAATGAAGTCCCGATAAATCGGGATCTCGTTCCGGTAATCTATAATTCAACATCCGGGGCGGGGCAAAACCGGAGCGGGACGATGTGGCAATCCCTAACGAACAGCCTTGTCTGTCATTTATAAGTGCGGGGGACCAATGGTCGCCCCTACGGATTTAAGAATAATTGTCATTCTGAATGCGCGAGAGACTGCGTTGAATACTTAAGATTTATTCCCCCACCCAAGATGCTTCGTCCCGACAAGTCGGGACTCCAGCATGACAATACTAATCGAAAGCTACCTTTTATATGAAACCATCCACCTGTCATTCTGGAGAGAGCGAAGCGAACGAAGAATCCGGGGGGAGGGGTAAAATCATTTTCATTAGTTATCGCGATAAATCGATGTGTAAAACGGCTTCCCTTGGGGGAAGTCCCGACTTGTCGGGAATGAGGGAAAAATCAACCGTCTTTGCGAGGAATCCCGACAAATCCGTTCATGGTGAGCCTGTCGAACCACGCGGCAATCTCAACCTTTGAATAATGTTATGTCTACGCTTTTTTCTACTAAGTTAAAGTATTACATATCATATATGGGGCGTGGAAATTATATTGTATCGTAGGGATTGCTTCACCCCGCCTTATCGGGGATCGCAACGACAATAAGGAATGATACCTGACCTTGATAAGTAACCGCTGTTTATGATAAATTAAAGAAGTCCTCGGGCCCATAGTTCAGTTGGGAGAACGTTTGACTGGCAGTCAAAAGGTCGAGAGTTCGAGCCTCTCTGGGTCCACCAATAATTAAAGATAAGGCTCTTGAGTATAATCTCGAGGGCTTTTTTATTCCGTATTGTTAATCCTCCCCCCTCCCCTTGACACCCCACCCCCCAAAGCAATAGAATAAAGCATAAGTTAATAATTCAAAGGCTGTGAACGGGATTAGTAAATCCGACAGGTAGGTTTCAGAGAGCCGGGCAAGGTGTGAGCCGGTACCGATGGTTGGATTGAATGGACCCGGGAGCCGCAAACCGAAAGGGGAAACCGAGTAGGCTTTGCCGCAGGGGAAGCGTTAACGTATCCCGGGGATATCGAGTTTAATAAATCCGTATCCTGACAGAGATGACCGAATCGAGATGTTCGGTTAAGAAGGGTGGTACCGCAGAAGTGACCTCCTGCCCCTTTATGGCAGGAGGTTTTTTTATTTCCGAAAAGGAGGATAAGATGTTTAAATCAGTGGGGATGTGGCCCGGTGGGGCCAAGAATCTAAAAAATTGAAAAAGGTGAAATGTAGTTCGATGCCGCTATGGATTCGACAAGCTCACCACGAGCGGCTCGGCCGATTTAGCTCCGTTCGTCCTGAGCCTGTCGAAGGATAAAAAAGGAGCTAAATCACACCCATATAATAAAAGTTTTTAAATGGTATTCAGGTAAACATATATCAGGGTTGGTGTTATAATTCATAAAACAAATTTACAGGCATTCGGATTGTAATCACCGGCCCGGTAAAAAATTAAAAAAACTGAAGGAGAAAACCCTTGAAAAGGATATTTATTGCAATAATCGCATCTTTAATGGTGCTTGCTCTTCTGCCGGGATGCAGCCCGAGGTCAGAATATGTGGTCGGCATCGGGCAGTTCGGACCGCACGCCTCCCTCGATAACTGCCGCGAGGGCTTTATCGCAGGGCTTGCCGAAGAAGGAATTGTCGAGGGAGAAAACCTGACCATCGATTATCAGGATGCCAACTTCGACGGCGGAACCTCTAACTTAATCGCCAGCGCGTTCGTTTCCAGTAAAGTGGACTTGATTTGCGGCATAGCCACCCCGATGGCACAGGCTGCCTATAATGCGGCTGAAGGCAAGATTCCTGTTATTTTTACCGCTGTTACAGACCCGGTAATGGCAGGTATTACTGAAGGCAACATCACTGGAACCAGCGATATGCTGCCGGTCGAGGCGCAATTGAAGCTCATCCGAGCCCTGATGCCGGATGCCACTAAAATCGGTATTATGTACACCACCAGCGAAGTCAATTCCGAGTCTGCTATCGCCGTTTATGAAGACCTTGCCGATGACTACGGTTTCGACATCATCACTTCCGGCATCAGCGTCTCTGCCGACATTCCGCTGGCTATCGACGGGCTGCTGGCAAAAGTTGACTGCATTACCAACCTGACCGACAATACCGTTGTCGGCTCCCTGCCCATCATTCTGGAGGCGGCTAACGAGAAAGGCATTCCGGTATTCGGCAGTGAAATCGAACAGGTGAAAATCGGTTGTGCCGCCGCTGAGGGGCTGGAGTACTATGAGCTGGGGAAACAAACCGGCAAAATGGCTGCCAAAGTCTTGAAGGGTGAAGCGGAGGCTTCCGATATACCCTATGAAATTATCAGCGAGAGCTTTTTGTATATCAATTCCACCGTTATGGCGGAACTGGGATTGACTCTGCCTTCCGATATGGCAGACAGAGCTGAAGATGTAGCAGAATAAAAAATAATTAACCCATAATAAAATGGTCGGTTTTAATTAATCCTGGTTGATTTTAAGGTTGTTTTGTCATTCTGAATTCGTAAAGGACGAATGAAGAATCCGGGGAGGGGCATAAGTGTTCTGTCTCCCCGAATCCTTTTATACCGGCAAAGCATCTTAAAACGAAAGTAACCTTGATTGAAATGGAATGGTTTTGTGGGTTGCGGCAGAATGCAACCCACAATTCTTTACACGGTTTATTTATTGAGGTGTCGTCTTGGATATGTTAATCAGCATACTGGAACAGGGCTTGATATTCGCCATCATTGCGATGGGCGTCTATATCACCTATAAAATACTGGATTTCCCCGATTTAAGCGTCGATGGGACATATCCGCTCGGTGCCGCCATTACGGCTACAATGATAGCATCCGGTATAAACCCGTTGCTTGCTATGCTGGCCGCCATAGCTGCCGGAGCTGCCGCCGGGCTTGTTACCGGCTTGATACACGTTAAGCTTAAAGTGCGCGACCTGCTTTCCGGTATCATCACTATGACGGCGCTTTATTCCGTCAATCTGCATATCGCCGGCAAAGCTAACCTGCCGATATTCAATACCACTACCATATTCAACAACGGCATCGTCAATACCATCTTCCCCGCTTTCCTGGAGCCCTATAAAACACTGATAATCATCTTTTTAGTTGCCCTGGCGGCAAAACTGCTTTTAGACTGGTATCTAAAGACTAAATCGGGATACCTGCTACGCGCCGTAGGCGACAACCCGGCAGTGGTTACATCACTTGCCAACGACAAGGGCACCATCAAAATTATAGGCTTGATGATATCTAATGCGCTGGTGGCGCTGGCCGGCAGCGTAATGTGCCAGCAGCAGCGATTTTTCGAGGTTCAGATGGGAATCGGAACCATTGTCATCGGACTGGCGGCAGTAATTATCGGGATTACCCTGTTTAGAAAACTGCGAAGAGTTAAGCCGACCACTGCGGTGGCTGTCGGCAGCATTCTCTATAAAGCCTGCGTAGCGCTTGCCATCACCTACGGACTCTCCGCTACCGATATGAAACTGGTAACAGCGGTATTGTTCCTGTTGATACTGGTTATCGCAATGGAACGACGCTCAAGGAGGAAGAAACTTGCTTAGCCTGGAGCATATTTATAAAACCTATAATCGCGGAACCGTCAACGAAACGCCTATCTTCGATGATTTCAACCTGACAATCGAGGACGAGGAATTCGTGACGGTGGTCGGTTCCAACGGAAGCGGCAAGACATCGCTTTTAAACATCATCTGCGGCAGTATCGATGTGGATGCCGGAAGCACTCTTATTAACGGCGTGGACATCACGCGTATGGATGACTTCAAACGCTACCGTAAAATCGGACGGGTGTATCAGAACCCGGCTATGGGAACCTGTTCGGAGATGACTATACTTGAAAACCTGTCTATGGCGGACAACAAGGGCAAGCCTTTCAATCTTACGCCCGGAACGGATAAGAGACGTATCGACTTTTACCGCGAGAACCTGCGCCACCTGGGGCTGGGGCTTGAAGACAAGCTGAATGTTACTGTAGGCTCGCTTTCCGGCGGGCAGAGGCAGGCACTGGCATTACTTATGTCCACCCTGACCCCCATCGAATTCCTGATACTGGACGAGCATACCGCGGCTCTCGACCCCAAAACCGCCGAAACCATTATGGAACTGACCGACAAACTGGTACGCGGCAAAGGTATCACTACCGTTATGGTAACTCATAACCTGCGCTATGCCACCGGATACGGCAACCGCCTGATTATGATGCACGAGGGAAAGATTATTCTCGATAACAAGGGCGATGACAAATGCAAAACCAGTATCGAGGAACTGCTGGGTATCTTCAACCGCATCAGCATTGAATGCGGAAACTGAGAATCCCCATGAAACAATACAGGTACAAGAAAATCGACGCTTTTACATCCGGAGAATCCCCGGGAAATCCGGCCGCCTGCCTGTTTACAGGGAAAGAGAAATTATCAGAAGACGAAATGCTCTCTATCGCAAAGCAGCACAAGGGATTCGTCTCCGAGGTTGTTTTCTGTTCCGAGTCGGAAACGGCAGACTGCAAACTCACCTATTACTCATCCGAGTGCGAAGTGGATTTCTGCGGGCATGGCACAATCGCCGCTATGTATGAACTGATTAAAAACGACGAAATGCTTCTTTCTAAAAAAGAGCTTGTCATCGATACCAATAAAAAGGGCAGGCTGACTATCTATAACAGGATTGCGGAAGAAGATGCCGTTTATATAACCGCTCCGCAGGCACAGTATTTAACAGCTCCCGCTTCGGTAAAAGACATAGCAAAAGCCTTAAACGTAGCAGAGTCAGCCATCTCTGAAAAATTACCAATTGATTTTATAGATGCCGGACTCAAGACTTTAATCGTACCTCTGAATGATTACGAAACCGAGATTTCTATTTTCCCTGACGAAAAGCAGTTAAAACAATTCTTTCTTGATAACGGCATCGATATTGTTCTGATATTCACCGAAGAGACCGGGCAAGCCGGTTTTATAGCGCATACAAGGGTATTCGCACCTAAATTCGGCTACCCGGAAGACCCGGCAACCGGCTCGGGGAACAGCTCTTTCGGGAACTACATGCTGAAAAACAGCC
>JAAYAZ010000193.1 GCA_012719115.1 Dehalococcoidales bacterium | reverse complement strand
GGAAACTGCTTTTACATCGCTGGAGAGATTCCGTCTTCAGCATATGGTAGAAACCAACGTTAGCGGCGCCAAGAGAATAGCTAAACTATTGGAGAAACCGGAAAGGTTTTTATCTACCATACTGCTGGGAAACAACCTGGTAAATATATTGGGTACTGCCGTTGCCACAACGCTGGCAATAAATATGTGGGGACAGGAAAGCGGTGTCATCATCGCCACTATAGGCATGACCGTTATACTGCTGATATTCGGAGAAACGACTCCGAAGACATTTGCCAAACTTTACCCCGAACGGGTATCTGCCTGGTTCGTGCGCCCAATTCAATGGCTTAGCTGGTTATTCTATCCGGTTGTTATTATTCTCAGCTGGATAGCTTCGGTTTTAATTCGTATCCTCGGCGGCAAGGCACTTCCCAAGTCGCTGGTCAGCACAGACGAAATACGCACTATGATAACGGTTGGCCATCAGGAGGGAACGGTTGAGGAAGGCGAGGCAGACCTGCTGCATGCCGTATTCGAATTCGGCGATAACCCGGTCAGTGAAGTGCTGGTTCCCAGACTGGAGGTAGTCGGGGTGGAAAAAGGCAAAACAATTTCCGAATTTTTAGCCATCTATGCCGAAAATCCGATGTCGCGATTCCCTGTTTTTGTTGAAAACATGGATAATATTGTGGGAATCCTATCTATCAAGGATGTTCTTATGGCTTATGCAAAGGGCACTGTAACACCCGAAAGCGTGATAGACGACTTGATTCGTCCGGCTTATTTTGTTCCGGAATCGAAACCGATAGATGAATTATTTGCCGAGATGCGCGATAGAAACTACCGTATGAGCATCATAGTGGATGAATACGGCGGAACCGCCGGTGTTGTCTCTTTAAGCCGTTTAATGGAAGAAATTGTCGGGCCGGTGGGCGATGAACTGGCGGCGGCGGAGAAGGAGTTCGAGTCCATCGATGAAAACACTTTTCAAATTGACGGTGGTATGCGCATTGAAGAGGCTAACGAGGAGATGTGTCTGGGATTACCGGAAGGCGAATATGAAACAGTTGCCGGTTTTATCCTGCATCTGTTAGGCCGTATTCCGAAACAGGGAAGGCAAATCAAATATGAGGACCTCAAGATAGTCATTACCCGTATGAAAGGCCATAAAATCGAAGAGATAATGGTAACCAGGGATAAGAAGAAGGAAGATGAGCCGGCTCAGGGTAAGGTTTAGAAGAGGCTCTGAGGTTAAATATATATCCCACCTTGATATTATCAGGGTGTGGGTGAGGGCTTTTCGGCGTGCCGGTATCGAGCCGGCATACTCCGAAGGATTCAATCCCCACCCGCGCATTTCGCTGGCGGCTCCGCTGGCCACCGGTGTTACAAGCGATGCCGAGTTGATGGACGTTTACATTAACGATAGCGTATCCCCGCACAATTTTACCGCTGCGGTTAACAGGCAGATGCCGGCCGGTATGGAAATTCTCAGTACATACCAGGTCGATAGCGGATTACCGTCTTTGCAGGCTCAGGTTATAGCTGCAGAATATAGCGTTCAAGTAGCTGTAGAAGTCGGAGAGGATAGCCTTAGACAGGCATTGACAGATATGCTATCAAAAAATCAGATTCCATGGCAGCACGTGCGTGATACCGGAATTAAATGCTATGACCTGAGGGCTTTAATTGAAGACCTTTGGCTTGAAAGCGGCAGTGAAAATGTTGCCGTGGTCGGAATGAGATTGGCGTGTGATAATCGCGGCTCGGGCAGGCCCGAGCAGGTTATCAAGGCGCTTGGTTTCGAACGTCCCCTGTCGGTTCACCGAACCAAATTGATTCTAAAAACGAGTTGACAATTGGATAGTTCCGGTACGACCAAAAAAGCTTCAACGCCAGTCATACCGGCAAACCGGCAGTTGAGAGCAAACCGCTTTGCCCGCATAGGACGGCAAACCTCTTTTATAAAGGCAGTATTATTCGGCGCTGTCTTAATCTGGCTGGCATTTGGCGGTTTTTCAGCAAAGATTACAGCTTATTTGGGTTTGCCATCGATTCAGGCAGCTATGGTATATGCCCTCTTGCTTATTATTGTCTACGGTATATTGTCAATCCCTTTCGATTTTTATAAGGGGTTTTTACTTGCACGGCGCTACGGATTGTCGGTACAGGGTTTCGGTGGCTGGTTGGCAGGCTATTTGCAATCTGCATTGCTGGTGTCAACACTTGTCATAGGTATTGTTGTTACCGCATTTTGGTCGATTTCTATTCTGCCTGAAATGTGGTGGCTTTTGGTTTGGGCAGTTCTGATGGTTGTCAGCCTTGTACTGAATCTGCTTTTACCGGGGATTATTATTCCGAGGTTTTACCGGACACGACCACTTGATGATGAGGATTTGTGGCAAAGGTTCTATGCCCTTTTGAAAAAAGCAGGGGTTTCTCTAAAGGGTATTTATGTTATCGAATTTAGCAGCAAGCAGACTACCGCCAATGCGGCACTGGTAGGTATCGGCGGGGGCAAACGGATATTACTGAGCGATACGCTGCTTGACGATTACTCGGTTGAAGAAATCGAGGCGGTTATT
>JAAYAZ010000020.1 GCA_012719115.1 Dehalococcoidales bacterium | reverse complement strand
CTTTCTTTATCTGGTCCATAGGTACCATGCTCAGCTTTTCCTGGTACTCGCTTTCAGTCTTGGTTGAGGATTTTATTTCCTGTTTATAGTCTTCCATCAACTGTTTGGTCTGCAGATCTACCATGATAGCCGGATACTCCAGGCGGCTCTCTTGTATCAAAGCGCCAACAATTTTTTCTTTGAATCTTGTTTCAGCGGACATTTCCTTTTCTTTCGTCAAGTGGTAACGGATGCGCTTTTTCAACTCTTCAAGCGAAGATACATCAGGGGCTACTTTTTTGGCGAAATCATCGTTTATTTCATCAAGAATTAGCTCACGAACATCGTGTATAGTTACGGTAAAATCAGCTTCCTTCCCAGCCAGTAATTTGTCGGTGTAATCTTCAGGCAGGGTCAGTTTAAAACTGAACTCCTCATTTTTATTAGCATCAATTAACTGTTCTGCAAACCCCGGTATTTCAGGCACAAAGAATTCATCTACAAAAAACTTGGAGTTTCTCTTGCTGATAAAAGGCTTATCGTCTACCGTACCCGTGACGTCTATGATTAAAAGGTCTCTGTATTTTACCGGACGGTCTACCGGGTCAAGTGTTCCGATTTTAATACGCTGCTTTTCGAGAATGGCATCGACATCCGCATCCGTTACTTCAGGCGGCTCAGGCTCCACTTTTAGTTGCCGATAATCCGCAATTTCCACTATCGGCTTTAAGGCAACTGCTATTTCGTATTTTGGCGGCTCGAATTGCAGAATGGTTATCATCGGCTGGAGCCAGTTTTCAATATTCTGGTCTATTATAATTTTTGAACAGTCATCATATGCCAGTTCTCTGATGGCATCCCCCATTACCTGTTCTTTTGCGATATGCTCTTTTAAAACATCAATCGGTGCATTTCCGTCGGGATAATTCGGAATCTGCATTTTCTTACCCATACGCTTATAAATCTTCTCGACATACTTATCCAGCTCTGCCGTATCGGGTTCTACTATTATATAAGTCGTACGGTTCTCGGTCCTATCAAGTGTTACTTTCATTTTATACCTCTTCCCAGATAAATATTCATCTTATTACAACTTCCGATATGTTGCCTAAAGTTCTATTTTATTTCTTCTATCATTTCCGAAAGATCACTAACAATTCTAATGGTGTACTTTTCTATGGCGGCGTTGCTGTGCGGAGTATATTTAAGCGAAAAATTCTTTACCTGGTCCGGCTCGATATTCCTTACTATCAATACCTTATCTCCGATAAATTCATCCAGATGCGTAGCAAAAGTTACCAGCAGGGCAGCATCTGTTTTGGATGCGCTGATATTCTTTAATGAACCTGACAATTCCGTCTCACCTGTAGGCAAATCATTTAAAGTCTGGCTGCGAAGTTGTACCTTTTCAGTTTCTGTTGTTGTCATTCTGGTAATCCGGGCTTCATAACTCTTTATAATACCGGGAGTGACAGTCTCATTGGTAGGCACGCATATTCCCCTGCTCGTACCGGGGCGGAAAGCGGTCTCCTTGTGCAATACTGTATCGATTACTTTGCCCTTCTCATCATAGAATTTTATTTCGAAGACAAGGGTAGCAATCGTTTGGTCAGAAATGTTCTTTATGGCAAAATCAACGCTGATTTTATATATAACATTATATACCTGCATCTCTTCAAGCTTGTGTTTTATAATAGATATCTTGTCGTTTCCGTAAACCATAGGCTCGGGCAGAATAACCGGTCCGTCTGTTTCTTCAATGTTATTTTCGGGTACATCTTTTTCAAAGGTCACTTTCTTGATTTTATGACCTCCGCTGATAGCATCACTGCATCCGCAACCTGAATCGTATTGTCGCCCTGAACTTTCACTTGTCATTTTATAAATGCCTCCGTTTATTATTTATTTTTAAATCTATTAAAGCGTGCACATTTTCGACGCCGGTTTATTTCTGGATTGCCGCTGCGGCCATGCTTGTGCTTAT
>JAAYAZ010000192.1 GCA_012719115.1 Dehalococcoidales bacterium | reverse complement strand
TTGAAGCACCGGCAGGCCTCTTTTACCATTTGAGGGTCTTCAACAGCAGACGTGCCTAGAATCACGCGGTCGACACCGCACTTTAACAGCTTGCCGATGGCTTCCATATCACGAATGCCGCCCCCTACCTCGATGGGTATCAGTACCGAATTGGCAATTTCTGATATAATATCAAGGTTTTTCAGTTCACCGGAAGCCGCTCCGTCGAGGTCAACGATATGCAGACGCATAGCGCCCAGCGATTGCCAGTTCATTGCCATACCTACCGGGTCGTCGGAAAAAACAGTTTCCATTCCGTAGTCACCCTGATAGAGGCGGACACACTTTCCGCCGCGTATATCTATTGCCGGAATTATTTCCATTTAATGCAACCTCGACTTTTCCCAGATACCTGAACAAGAATTATAACATAATATACGTATTCGGCGGAAATAATTCGTCAAGTAAGAGAGCATTTACTGTGTTTGCTTCGGCTTTTGCTTCTAAGCCGCTATGGAGATTCGATATCGACACGTCGGGACTCAGAACGAGCGGCCTTTTGTCTTATTGCCATTCTTCAGTCCCGATAAAAAGCGGGTTCGGCAGCAGAAGACGAAAACCTGATTAACCGCCCCACAGCGGATGCTTCGTCCACCTGCGTTGCCCTCCGGCATGACATTTAGAATTCCGTTCGTACCGAGCCGGTCGAATTAAATACATCCATTCGCACTTAACCGGCCGAAGTAAATACATCCGTTCGTACTGAGCCTGCCCAAGTAAATAAATCTGTTCGTACTTAACCGGCCGAAGTAAATACATCCGTTCGTACTGAGCCTGTCGAAGTATGTTCCTATTTTCAAAAATTACTCGTCTTTATCTGCGGATGTATCCAAGCGCGTTACCGTCAGTTTAATTCCCGAATAGCCGGTGACTATGACCTCTTCGCCGATAGCTATTTTTTCGGCAGACTGCGCCCCCCACAGCTCCCCCTGTATCTTAACCAGTCCCTGCGGATTAATTTCTTCTACCGCAACTCCCCTTTTCCCTATAATGGCTTCCGGGTCGTTGACAGGCTCTCTCAGCAGAGCACGGTTGCCGACTATAAATAAAAGCACAGATAATACCAGCCATCCAATCATTATCAGCACCAGAACGATAACGGGTATGTTTATATCATAGTTGGGTAAAACCATCAGAGCAACAACAGCAATAGCTATCTCCTCAAGGATTATACTTATTATCGCCCATATCAGCCTGATTCTCATTGCAGATAATTATAACACGTACCGCTATTTGTAAGATTACTATTCAAACCCCAATGGATTAACAAAAATTTCCCCGGACAGCCAATTCGTTTTCATAAAAAACAATTCGAGAGAAGTTGGACATTTTGTTGTTCTTTCGTTAATATAGATATGACAAAGTATATATTTAAAAGAGGGGCTAAATGAAGGTATCAGAATATCTTTTTAGTGAGTACAAGGATTTAACAACCAAATATGTCGCTGCCAGCCAGCGATTAAGAGAGCTTTTACCCAGATTCAACGCTTTGAATCAGAGCGGGGAGGTGCCCAGTTCAACTTCCAGCAAAAACCTGATACAGGAACTGGATAAAATCGAGGATGACCTGGAAGATGCGGCTTACAAGGTGCGCTGCATCAAGCATACGCTGGTAAGCCTGCTCTAAACCACCGGTTTACCGGAAGACGCATATTGATATCCCCTCTTATCGAGGGGATATTTGTTTTTGCTTGGTTGCATTTTTTTATGTGCGGGGCGGGGTAATCAAATTGTATTGTAGGGATTGCTTCGTCGTCCTGCGTCGTCCTCGCAACGACTTCATAATTTGTCACTCTGAGCAAAGTGAAGAGTCTAAATGCAATTCGATAGGTCTTATTTCGATGTATCGGAATTTCCAAAATGACGGTAGGATGAAAGCCGTTCCTGACGCCTATCCTGAGCCTGCCGAACGACACCAGCAAGGGCATTATTGGAAATGTTTTTTACCGGTGCTAAGACCCCAGCGCCTCCACCTCATCCCGCCGTAGCTCCCTGACCTTGCCCACTGCCAGCGTCCCCAGTTGCAGAGTACCCATCCTGATACGTTTTAAT
>JAAYAZ010000191.1 GCA_012719115.1 Dehalococcoidales bacterium | reverse complement strand
GGAGAGTCTCTGGTTCGAATCCAGAGTGGCCCACCATTTTCCTCTCAATACATAAGACCTCGGGTACAATCGTCAATTCCGGTTATCTTTCGCCGGTTGGTTAGAACATCCCGATAAAGTCGGGAGGGTCTCTGGTTCGAATCCAGAGTGGCCCACCATTTTCCTCTCAATACATAAGACCTCGGATACAATCTGCAACCTTATTTACACTAACCTGTTTTATTGTTGATTTTTCTTAACCGCTTATTTGCTTTATAATAACCTTATCTTTTTGTCGAAAAACGAATTGTTGCGGTTCTGTTTTTCAGGGCGGAACCGTATTATTTTATTATGAGGTAAGTCTATGAGCATCTTGAATCCTGCTATGGAAAGCATTGGCAGGGATGAGCGGAAAAAACTGCAGTCGGAAAGATTGCGGGCAACGGTAAAGCACGAATATAACAATGTAGCGTTTTATCGAGAGCGTATGGATAAAGCCGGCATCAAGCCGGAGGACATTCACAGCATCGACGATTTGCATCTGCTTCCGTTTATGGAAAAGAATGACCTACGCGACGGATTCCCGTTCGGTTTGCTGGCTGTTCCGCAACAGCAAATTGTTCGTATTCAGGGGTCATCGGGCACATCGGGCAATCCGATTGTTACCGGATATACGGAAAACGATATAGAAGTCTGGACAGAAATGGCGGCACGTGCTCTGGCTGCTGCCGGCTGTGATGACAAAAGCATAGTTCAGGTTGCTTACGGATACGGACTGTTTACCGGCGGGCTGGGTTTGCATCAGGCGGCGACTCGGCTGGGCGCTATGGTAATCCCGATGTCAAGTGGAAATACGCAGAGACAGCTCATAATGATGAAAGAGCTTGGAACGACAATACTGTGCTGCACTCCATCTTATGCTATCTATCTGGGGGAAACGGCACGGGATATGGGCATATTGTCGCAGTTAAAATTGAAGGGCGGTTGCTTCGGAGGCGAGCCCTGGAGTGAGAAGATGCGTGCCGAGCTCGAGAAATTATTCGGGATAGATGCCCTTGATATATACGGTTTGTCGGAAATAGCCGGGCCGGGTGTTTCATTCGAGTGTGAGATGAAGAGTGGATTACACATAAATGAAGACCATATCATTGCGGAAGTGGTAAACCCCAAAACAGGGAAGCCTTTACCCTGCGGTGTAACGGGCGAACTTGTGATGACTACCATTACAAAAACAGGGCAGCCAATGTTGCGCTATCGCACCCGCGATATTTGTACACTAAACGATGTGCCCTGCTCCTGCGGGCGTACTACACTGAGAATGAGTCGTTTGGCAGGCCGCACCGATGATATGCTGGTAGTCAGGGGTGTTAATGTATACCCGGGTCAGATTGAGTCCGTTCTGGCGTCAGTTGGCGGGATAACTCCTCATTATCTCATTATTGCCGACCGTCGGGCTTCATTGGATAATCTGGAAGTACACGTAGAATTGACCGAGGATATGTTCTCTGATACGATAAGCCAGATTCAGGCTCTGGAAAACTCCATAGCTTCGCAGATTAAATCCGTAGTAGGCATTCAGGCGGATGTTAAGCTTGTACCGCCCCGTTCCCTGCCGCGCTCTGAGGGCAAGTCGAAACGCGTGGTGGACAAAAGGAGGCTTTGATATGTTTGTTTCGCAGATTTCGATATTTTTGGAAAATGTTCGCGGCTCACTTCGCAATATGACTGAACTGCTGGGAGAGAAAGGAATCAACTTGTTGGCGCTTACCATTGCCGACACCAGTGGTTTCGGTATAATACGTGTTATTGTAAAAAGCGAGGATATCGATAGCACTTTAAGTGTGCTGCATCAGGGTGGTTATATTGCCAAAACCAATAAAGTTATCGGTGTTCGTGTGCCGCATAAACCTATGGGCCTGGCAAAAGTAATGGCTGCTTTGGATGATGCCGGTATTTCCATCGAGTACAGTTATTCATTCTACCGGAGCAATTTTGAAGAAGCATGTATCATTATTCGTCCGTCAGATATTGAAGGTGGTATTTCGGCTTTGCAAAAAGCCGGTATCAACATATTGAGCCAGACAGAAATCGACGCTATTTAATAATCAAGTGTTAAGCAAGCCAAAAGGTAATAGAGAGATAATAAACGTCCTTTTACTCTGTATAGCCATCTTTGGTTGATATGGTGTGTTAATTTCTCTTGTGTATTATTATGGCAAAAAATGGGTAAAATCCATTGCACGCTTAAAAATTATATGCAATAATTAAGTACTATAGTAAAGCGAGGTGCTGTATGACTGCGGCAAGAAATTTTTGTACAAATTGTGGACATCCATTAGGAGCAAGGGCGAAATTTTGTGCCGGTTGTGGTTCCCCTGTGGCTAATATAAGCACTGCAAAGGAGGTTCCCCCGGTCGCTGCGCATCAGCCGCCCCCCGTTAATTTACCGCCGCCTTATTCGCCGCCTCCGGCAGCCCCACGGACGCAGGCAGCCCCTCCGCCTCAAGCCCCGCAACAGTCGCCAGCTTATCAGCAGCCGCCATATTCAGCGCAGCAGCCGTATTATGCACCGCAGCAGGCGGTTCCCGGTTACGGATATCAGCCGCCGGCAGGCCCGATTCCCGGGGAAGTGGTAATCGGGGTTATTCCCAACGCTAATAAAAAGAAAAATCTGATCATGTCTGATACATTCAATATAGTCGTGACAAATCACCGCATGATCTGTGCTATTTTAACCTCCGAGATGATAAAAGAAGAGGCTTCCAAGCATCGCGGACAGGGGGTTGGAGGTTTCTTTGCGGCAATGGGCAGTGGTTATACGTTATGGCAACGCTATTTACAGGTGCCGCCGGACATAGCGCTACAGGAAAATCCGGCCAATTTTGCTATATATATGAACCAGATACGCAAAGTGAAATTTAAGCCTGATAAGGTACTATTCAAGAAAGGCTCTTTCAGCGTCGGATTTAACAGTAGCTTCGGTGGTAGTGATGATGACGAAAAAACGACCAGACCGCTGGAAATTGAAACAATGAGTGGAAAGTATAAATTCGAGATTAACGACGCCTATCAGCAACAGGCTGCTGAGTCGTTAAGAAAAGTCGGATTGATAAAATAGCCCGTTTCAAATAGATATATAAAATGCTGTTATATCCCGACCGTACGGTCGGGATATTTATTATATGTATATCAATCGTCCTTCAACTGCACGTCCGATGTTCTGGTGATATTTCAGATATTCTTCAAGTGCTTCCGGTACGGAAGTGGCAACTACCTTGGGTATACCGTGTATTAGCAATTCCTCGTTTGTGATATCAAGGTATGCGGCAGAATTGGAAATGTGGTATCCGATAAGTCCGATAGAATACTTGCGGTCGTCTTCAATAGGTTGTCCTTCAAATTCCAGGGAAAACAAATCATGTGCAATATCGTTATAAACGGCGCGAATTTTACCGTTTACCTGATAGCATTCACCCTCGCCGTCGCGGTTTTCGGGGCGCATAATGTGGGCAAAAATACGCCTTAACTGCGCTCCGGTAATGAAAAAGCGTGTCAGGTAATCCTTAAAGGGAAAACATGTTCGATAATCCTTTAAAGTAACTGCAGGTCCAAGTTGTTTGCTGCGAATTGAACCTGAGCCGATCAGCATAACATCGCACTGCGCAATCTCTGCCAGTGCGTCGGCAAAGAGGTTGCCCAGTGAGGTTTCAACCTCCCGGCAGGGGTGCGTCATAACATCGGTAAATTTACAGATGATAGCATTATACTTGCGGTCGATTTCGCTGGCGTAACTGTCGATATATTCCTTTAATTTCATATCCGGTTCGGCAATACCCTCTTCGATTGGAATAAGCTGCCATTTCCATTCGACAATACTGTTGGTATCATCATCGACCGTAATGTCGAATCTGCCGATTTGGTCGGTACCGACTCCCGCCTGTGCTATAAGAACATTATTAACTGTGGTCGGTTGCTTCAGTATAGTATGCGAATGGCCGCCGATGATTATATCGACGCCCCATTCCGGCTTTAAGAGTTTTGCCAGCTCGATATCGGATTCATATCCGATATGAGTCAGCAGTATCGTCAAATCGATGTCATCATTCTTATAGGCATCGGTGATAACACCTACCTCGTGAGCGGCATCTTCCAGAGAGATGAAGCTGCCAACCAGTTTATCCTTTCTTAAGGCATCGAGCACCTTTTCCGTCAGGATACCTATAAACATAATATCGAATCCGTCCATTTTTAAAATCAGGTAAGGCCTCATTAGCCTTCTACCGTATTTTTCTATATAAATATTGGCGGTGACAATGGGAAAATTAGCCATTTTTTCCAAAAAAAGCAGTTGCGGCAAACCGTAGTCGAATTCATGATTGCCCAGTGAAACAGCATCGGGAGCGAGATAGTTCATAATCTCCATAGTGGAAATGCCCTGGTATTCCGAATCTATCAGCGAACCCTGCAGCATATCTCCTGAAATTACATAAAGCACATTTTTTTCTTCATGCCTGACTTTATTGACGTATCCGGATAATAGCGCCAGACCGCCGATAAGGCTGTTGCAGCCTGCTTTGACTTCGCTTAAAAAATCACCGTGCATATCGTTTGAATGCAGAATCGTAAATTTCTTTGTCACGCCCATTCCCCCCTCCTTTAAATTATTTGAAAAGCAACCTAACCCTTTTTTAGAAACCGTTTTTTATAACCACATCTGTCGGCATTATTTAAATATAGTTACCGGATTGCAGGTGGGTCTGCCCGATTCGATTGGCAATACTTCGTGCATTATCCTCCTCGCCGGGCGGAACCGGTATTCTTAATGTCCAGTAATTGCGTTTGTAAGCGGCGAGGGCAGAATATGTAATAGAGAGTCGCGGCAGTCCGTTCCTTTCATTATCGAAAAAGGCCTCCTCAAGCCTGTTCCCCAAACCTTTCCAGATATGCATCTGGCGGTTGAAATAAGCCCCGTCAGGTGTTATATAGACTTCCCCGTGGTGTTTTTTATTATAGCGGTAAGAGCCGACAGTAGAGAAAAAAGCCGCCAGTCCGGCAACGGCGATTATACCAAGTATTATCAGTGCGATTAACAGGAAATCCTCCCCGATTATAATCGCTAAAATTATACCCACCACAACAGCGATGCCCGCAATTAACATAAAGAGTCCCCACTTGCCGGCGGCATTATCCTTATGTTCTTCCTCTGTATATTGTCGCCATTGTTCCGGGGTATATGTCCAGTGCGCCAGTACATTTTCACTGCGTATTATTGAATCGACACTTTTAGCCAGTTTGAAATAGAGCAAACCCGCAATCAACCCGGTCAGAAATATAAGAACCCCGGCGACCGAAACCGCATAGCCGCCTTCGAATCCGTCCATCCCGACAATCCCGGGTAAAAAAATAACCATTATCCCTATAACCGCAATCCCCATCCATATCAAAGCAGTGCGGCGTGGCGGATTTTCTTTTACTTCCATATATATTCTCCCGTAAAATATTGTTTTTGATTATATTCTATATCTCATTCCGATAGCAATATATTTTTTGTAAAAACTAACGATAGACATAAAATGTCTGCGACGCTATCTTTTTGAAAAATGAAACCCTTTTTTATCTTGACAGCTTATATGACGGATACTAGTATTAACGTGTCAGTTTCAGGATAACAAAGGTTACTAATTATGGAAGCCGTTTGCAGATTTTTAGATATAATTAGAGCTCCGTCAGTACTGGAGAAAATATGGCATTTGCTGACCTCCGTAAGTGTTCTCCGGTCTTCCGAATTATCCGCCGCTTCAAGCGTACTGGGTGCAAATGCAATCAGCTATGAAAGTGTGAGAGTTGCCGAAGGCAGAATCCTTTCAGTAATATTCAAATTTAACCGCAACCGGGCATTTACCCTTTTTCATACCAT
>JAAYAZ010000190.1 GCA_012719115.1 Dehalococcoidales bacterium | reverse complement strand
CCTCTACTCCGACAAGCCCTTCTTTAACCAGTGAATACACCTGTTTTACATCCACGACGATGTTTCTCCTATCTTTATATATTGTCTTTTCTACCCAGCCTGGCAGTTTCCTGCTCGATGATTTCCTCATCCAGCTTGGTAAAGAGCGGCTGCGGCGGTAATAGTTTTTGCCCCGGCGACGGAAGACGCAGTTGCCACCCATCGTCTTCCACCCTGCCCTCATAACCCAGATACTCGTGCAGTTTTTGAGAGCTGAACGGAAGGAAAGGGTAAAACGCCGTTCTAAGACCGGAAATGACGGTTAGTGCTACATACAGAGTAACCGCTGCCGCCTGTTTATCGATTTTGATAACCTTCCATGGGGATTTATCTTCGAGATAACGGTTGGCTTCCTGTGCCAGTGCCATAGCGGCGCGGATTGCCTCCCTGAAGCGACAGGCAGCTATCAGCTCTCCCATCTTTTCCAGCATCTCTTCTGTTTTCCTTAAGAGCACCTTATTTTCTTCATCTATATCAACCGGGTCGGGAACACACCCGTCAAAACTGCGATAGGTAAAAGTCAGCACCCGCTGGGCCAGATTGCCATAGGTCGCCACCAGTTCGTCATTATTACGGCGCACAAATTCACGCCACGAAAAATCGGTATCGCTTGTTTCCGGCATATTAGCGGAGAGCAGATACCTGAGCGGGTCGGGGTCATAACGGGACAGATAATCCGGCAGCCAGACAGCCCAGTTTAAACTGCTGGATAATTTCTTTCCCTCGATGGTCAGGTATTCATTGGAAGGAACATCATAGGGTATATTGAGGCCGCCGTATCCCAGAAGCATTGCCGGCCATATAATAGTATGGAAAGGAATGTTATCCTTTCCGATAAAATAATAACTTTTTACATCATCACCCGTCCAAAAGTCACGCCATTTATCGGGATTGCCGCTGTTTTTAGCCCATTCCTTGGAAGCTGACAGATAACCGATAACCGCCTCGAACCAGACATAGATGCACTTGCCTTCATACCCTTCGAGCGGCAAGGGAATGCCCCAACTGATATCCCTCGTAATTGCCCGGTCTTTTAGCCCGGATTGCAGATATTTAATGGTAAAGTTGGCAACATTTGAACGCCAGTGTTTTTGTTTTTTCACCCACTCAAGTAATTCATCTTCAAAAGCGGTCAGTTTAAGAAAAAACTGCTCGGAATTGCAAAACTCAGGGGTTGTGCCGCAAGTTCGGCAACGCGCTTCCTTGAGCTCATTCGGATTTAACGGTTGTCCGCATTTATCGCACTGGTCGCCGCGGGCGCCCTCATAACCGCAAAGAGGACAAGTCCCCTCTACGTAGCGGTCCGGTAGATAGCGCCGGCACTTTGAACAAAAAGGCTGCAAGACGGTATCTTTATAGATATACCCTTTGTTTAAAAGGGTTGTAAAGATATCCTGTGTAACTTCTTTATGATTTTCGGTTCCGGTATTTGTAAAAAGGTCGAATGTTATACCGAAATCTTTGAACGATTGCAAAAACTGCCTGTGATATTTCTCGGCGATTTCCGAGGGCTCCACCCCTTCCTGTTCTGCGCGTATCGTTATCGGAGTGCCGTGCACATCGGAACCGGACACCATTAAAACAAGGTTTCCTTTGGTACGATGATAACGGGCGAAAATATCAGGTGGCAGGTAGGCTCCGGCAATATGGCCTAAATGAAGCGAGCTGTTGGCATATGGCCAGGCTACACCGATATATATCTTTTCTCTCATAAAGCTTTATACCTGATTGATATCCGATTCGGTAAAGAAAGTGAGGATTTTTTCACCTTTTTCTTCCTTATAGTGAGCATATCCTTTTTTAAAGGCACATTCCACACAGTAGCGCACCATCTTGCCTTTTTCCGCCTCTACCCCGTCTTCCTCATCTACACAAAGATACCTCTCCGGATATTGGATAACCCGATTGCAGATATCGCAATTAACTCTTCCTGACGAGATACATCCCCTTCTCATGATTAACTCCTTCTGACAATAAGTAACATATTAACAGGCGGCTTATGATAACAGCTTAAGCCATGCCTGGTAGACCTCTTTTTTTGATAAACCGGTTTCCTTAACAACTTTTGCCACCGACTCCCTGGCTCCCATCCCCTCCAGTTGCAATGCCTCCAGCTTTTTAACCACGTCATCCGTAAGGCGCGGCTTTTCCTTAGCCCTGCCTTCGATGACAATGGTAAACTCACCTCTCGGTTCGGTAAAATGATTTAACGCCTCGCTTACCGTACCGCGAAAAACCTCTTCATACATCTTGGTAAGTTCACGGCAAACAGCAACTCTCCTGTCGCCTAAAACATACATTATATCATTTAATGCCTCTTGTATGCGATGAGGCGCTTCATAAGCAATGATGGTGCCGGTTTCGGATGCAACAGTTGTAAGTGCCTGTCTTCTTTCTCCGATTCTGCGCGGTAAAAATCCAATAAAGGTGAATCTGTCGGTAGGCAAGCCGGAAACAGCCAGAGCGGTAGTTATTGCTGAAGGACCCGGTATCGGTACTACATTAAACCCTCTGCCAACGGCAGCGGCAACCAGCTCATAGCCCGGGTCGGATATACCGGGCATCCCTGCTTCCGATACAACGGCAATATCCTTCAGTTCAAGCTGCTCCAGAATATAATCCAATTTGTCTATTTTATTATGTTCGTAATAACTCGTTAAGGGCGTTTTTATCTCATATTTATCCAGAAGTATCCTGGTTTTGCGCGTGTCTTCGGCGGCAATAAGTTTTACTTCACGCAAAATCCTGATAGCTCGCGGGGAAATATCTTCAAGGTTTCCTATGGGAGTCGCCACAATATACAGGCTAGGCATTTATTTTTTGTCTTCCTTATTTTTCATATTATAACGTAATACCTTTTTAGAGTCTAGAAAGCAACATGCAGACCTGTTGCTGATTGTGATATAATAACCAATTATATTTAACAAACCATCTTATTTTATTTTTCTTTTAACCCGTTTATCTATTACCGTATATTTCTATAAGGAGGAAAAGTTATGAGCACACCAGAGTACAAAGAATTACGCCGTGCTTACGGTTTCGATGAAGTTGCCATAGTCCCCGGTGATGTATCGATAAACCCTGACCAGACCGATTTGGATTTCAAAATCGGGGACATTACATTCGGCATTCCGGTAATTGCCTCAGCTATGGACGGAGTTACCGACACCAAAACATCCGTTATAATGAGCAAGTTCGGCGGACTGTCGGTTTTAAATCTGGAAGGTATTCAGACCAGATATGAAAGGCCTGATGAAGTACTGGAAGAAATTGCACAGGCGCCCAACGACCAGATTACTGCTTTAATGCAGAAAATATATTCCCAGCCGATGAGAGATGAATTGGTTGCCAAACGCATTAAAGAGATTAAACAGGAAGGCGCCGTATGCGCCGTTTCGGTTACTCCGGCCAACACCAAGAGACTGGCAAACATTATAGTAGAGGCAGGTGCGGATATACTGGTAGTAGCCTCTACGGTAACTACCGCCCGTCACATTTCAAAGAGTTACAAGGGACTCAGTTTTGTAGAACTATGCAACACTGTCCCCATTCCGGTAGTTGTCGGTAACTGTGTCAGCTATAGCGCTTGTCTGGAACTGATGAGAACCGGCGTTGCCGCAGTACTGGTTGGAGTGGGACCCGGCGCCGCCTGCACCTCCCGAGAGGTACTCGGTATCGGCGTTCCTCAGATTACAGCCACTATGGATTGCGCCGCCGCCCGCGACGATTATGAAAAGGAATCCGGCAGATACGTCCCAATTGTAACCGACGGCGGTTTCCGCAAAGGCGGAGATGTCTGCAAAGCCTTTGTAGCCGGAGCTGATGCCGTCATGCTCGGTTCAATACTGGCACAGGCAAAGGAATCACCGGGCAGGGGTTATCACTGGGGAATGGCAAATCCGCATGCTTCCCTTCCGAGAGGTACCAGGATTAAAGTCGGCATAAACAGCTCATACGAGCAGATTCTGTTCGGACCGTCTTCAATCACCAACGGCAGCCAGAATCTTATCGGCGCACTGCGCACCACTATGGGTGTCTGCGGAGCGGCAAACATTAAGGAACTGCAGCAAGCCGAAATGGTAATTGCCCCGGCTATCACCAGCGAAGGCAAGTTCTACCAGATGAGCGG
>JAAYAZ010000189.1 GCA_012719115.1 Dehalococcoidales bacterium | reverse complement strand
TAACCTACCGAGGGAACGCCGTGCGATACCGGAACAGGTGTAACCGAATAACCCTCGATTTGCATCTGCAGATAAGGATCGACGGTATTAAGCTTGATTACCGCATTCCTTTTTTCGTCCTTTTTCAGAAACTCCGAGTACAGATTGCCGTCCATTAAATATTTGGAGATGACATCTCCCGTTTCGGCAAGGCAATAAACACTAAAAGAACTATGGTTTAAGAAATGGTTCATACCCAGAAGCGGCAAGTCTTTTATGTGGTCGTAATGCTGGTGAGTTACCAGCACCGCTTTAATACCCAACTGCTCTGAAAGAGTCAGTCCGGATGTCAAACTACCGGCATCCAGCGCCAGTACACCATTCACCAGCAAGCCGGAAAGCCTGGTATCCCTGGTTTCGGTATTGTGCGCGCCTAAAAATCTTATTTTCACAGCTTCTCTGTCTCCCTTAAATAACCTGTCAGAATTTGAAAGGGTTGAAACTAATATCTACATCGTAAGTATCGATATTCTCTTTTCTCTTCAGATAATTGACCGTTTTATAGGTGATGGGTGTTGCCAGCGCTTCGATAGCGACTTTTATCAGCCAGTGGTACAGAATCATCAGCGGAATGAAGGATGCCGTGCCGATATATGCAATCACGATAAATATTGCCGTATCCAACCCCTGCCCGAAAACCGTCGAGCCGATGGTGCGCGCCCAAAGCCAGCGCCCCTTTGTAGCCACCTTCATCTTTGCCATAATAAACGAGTTGACGAATTCACCTACCAGATAGCCGCAAACGGAAGCCAAAAGCAGTCTGGGGGCATACCCGAGTATGCTTTCGTAAGCCTGCTGGTCGCTCCAGAAAGAAGCCGCCGGCATCAGCTGCCCCAGATATGAAAACAGAACGAATATCAGGTTACAGCCGAAACCGAGCCAGATTACGCGTCTCGCCCAGCGATAGCCGTAAACCTCAGTCAGAATATCGCCGAAAATATAGCTTAGCGGAAAGATAATAATAGCGGCGGGCATTACCACCGAGCCGAATCCGATTACCTTTACAGATATGATATTGGCAGTAAGCAGTGCGGTTACATAGATTGCGCTGATTATAACAAAACGATGAGACACATTCATTGACAAAGCCTTTCTTCAATAGAAACGGATTAAATAACCCGTAGTTTGCGCAGCAGCAGAAGTACTCCCCCGATAATAGCAAGCATTATACCGAAAACACAAAAAATGGCGTAATCCGCTTCCATAAAAGGGAGAGGAATATTCATACCGAAAACACTGGCAACAACGGTTACCGGCAGCATAACGGTAGCAATTATGGTAAGAATACGGATTGTTTCGTTGGTGCGGTTGGTGGCTATCGAGTCGTGCGTATCATTCAAGCCTTCGATAATTTCCTTATATTCATCCAATCCGTCCCAGATTCTGTCGAGGTGGTCAACCATATCGCCGAAATAGACCGCCATATCATTATCTATAAAACGGCGAATTCTGGGTTCCAGCCGCCCGATAACCGCCCTCATCGGCCAGATTATGCGGCGGAAGGCAATTACATCACGGCGCAAGCGTGATATTTCACGGATAACAGCGCCTTTGCGTTCGGTAAATATATCATCCTCGACGTCTTCTATGCCGTCGCTTACCTTGTTCAGAATCGGCTGACAGTAATCGACAAGACGGTCCAGTATGCGATAAAGCAGGAAACCCGGCCCCTGACCCAGGTATTCTTTACGTGATTCCTCATCCAGTTCGCACTCGCGGAACAGTTTCACCAGCGGTTTTAAGACGCCTTTATGTACGGTAATCAGGTAATCCTGACCGATAAAAACCGATATTTGGCTGGAGATTAAAACTTTCTCTTCCTTGCTGTAGATGGGGAAGTGGAAAACAATAAAGAGGTAATCTTTATATTCGTCTATTTTCGGTCGCTGACGGCGGCTTAAGGTATCGTCGAGGTCGAGTGGGTGGAAACTATAGTTCTCTGCCAGATAATCGATTTCGCTTTGACCCGGGGGAGCGATATCTATCCAGGTCATCCCGTTCCAGTCCAGCGTGTCTAAATTCAGCTTTTCCGCCTTATCGTTCTGAACTTCAGCCATTACACCGCTTCCTTCGTTTGATAAACCTGCTTATTCTATCACATACTTTACCGTTTAGCACTTGAATTGTTATAATAATAGATACGATTTAGTACCATACTATATTTTACTCCGAATTATTATAAAAAATGCAACAAATTCCCTTAAAAAACCGAATAGTAATCAATATTAAAAGAGCGCTCGGAATGAACGTAATCCTGTGCAATAGCTGTAAGTGGAACTGGCGAAGCGCCTGCCATAACCGGGAGCGCCCAAATGCGGTTTACTGCGAGGAATACGAAAAGAAGTAATGCTTGTTTCGGTATTTGACAAGAAACGGGCTTAACCATACAATATTTCAGGTAACAGAATATGTTTCCGACGTGGCAGCGTAGCTCAGAGGTAGAGCAGGGGACTCATAAGCCCTTGGTCACTGGTTCAATTCCAGTCGCTGCTACTTTTTTATGTTTAAACTATTTTACTAAATCTCAATAGACAGAGGCATTATTCATTCATTTTAGATTGTATATGCGATAGTATTATATAGCGAGATAATGCTTGTTTATCTTTCAACTCATAATAACCGATATTTCTACCTGCTTTAAGGGTTTTCCCGTGTGCTGCTTTTTTATTCCGAATTTTTTGCATATCAACTATCTTTTCAATTAACTTTTTATCATTAGAATTCAGTTCATATAAACCTACTAAATT
>JAAYAZ010000188.1 GCA_012719115.1 Dehalococcoidales bacterium | reverse complement strand
ATATATCTCCCCCAGTTTATCCAGCATGGCGGTGGTGGTAATTGTCTTTATAATTGCCCCGCGTTCTTTCCTAACCTCCAGCAGGTATAGCGCTAAGAGGGCGTACACCTGTAATTGAGTCAAAAAATTGCCGTTTTCGTCCATAATACCAATGCGGTCAGCATCGCCGTCCGTTGCCAATCCTGCGTCGGCTTCGCTGTTTTTTATAAGCTTGGAAAGATCTGAAAGGTTGTTAGCTATCGGCTCGGGTTGTTTTATCCCGGGGAAAGCCGGGTTGGGTTGATCTTTTATTTCAACAATCTCGAATGCGCTGTCTTTTAACAGAGCCTTAAAATAACCGGCGCCTGCCCCGAACATCGAATCAACGGCTATTTTGAGCTTTCTATTTTTCATACCGTCCAGGTCTACCAGCCGGGCAATTTGAGCCTGATAGACAGGATAAAGGTCGATATATTCAACCAGCCCTTTATCGATTGCTTCGGTTAGCGTAAGGCGCTTTATTTTTCCTGAATCAATAACTGTTTGGACATTTAATTCGATTTCGGAGATAACTTCCGTCGGTGCGCTGGCGCCCTCTTCCGACTTGATTTTGAACCCGTTCCATTTGCCGGGGTTATGGCTGGCGGTTATTACGATTGCCCCGCCTGCCTGTTTTGCCACCACCCCGTAGCTGACCACGGGAGTCGGCTCGGCTTTACTACAGAGATATACTTTAATACCGTTTGCGGCAATTATCTCGGCGGCGGCAGATGCGAATTCTTTTGAAGAGAAACGGGTATCATAACCGATGACAATCCCTTGTCTTGCAAGTTCTGATTTATGCAAATAAAGGGCAAATGCCTGTGCACAGATGCGCACATTATCGAAAGTGAAATCTTCGGCTATAATGCCGCGCCAGCCGTCGGTTCCGAATTTAATGGGATTATTTATCAAGCACACCTCTAATACTCTCTATATTCGGAGAGTAATTCTATCTGATATGGGCTTATTATATCAAATCCGGCATTAATTTACTGCTCGAAGGCTTCTTTTCTTAACATTTCCGCTTTATCGGTTTTTTCCCAGGGCAGGTCGATATCAGTCCTGCCGAAGTGTCCGTAAGCTGCAGTCTGGCGATAAATAGGACGGCGCAGGTCGAGATATTTAATAATGGCTGCCGGCCTCAAATCGAAGTGTTTTTCTACCAGATCTTTTATTTTCTGGCGGTCAATTTTTTCTGTGCCGTATGTTTCGATACAGACGGATAGCGGCCTGGCAACGCCGATTACATATGAAATTTGAATCTCAACCCTGTCGGCGATTCCGGCGGCAACCAGGTTCTTGGCGATATAGCGCGCCATATAGCTGGCAGAGCGGTCGACCTTGGTGGGGTCTTTGCCGGAGAAAGCGCCTCCGCCGTGACGTCCGAATCCTCCGTAGGTATCGACAATAATCTTGCGGCCGGTGAATCCGGTATCCGATACCGGACCTCCGATGACAAAACGCCCGGTGGCATTGACATAATATTTAGTATTGTCATCGACCAGGTTTGTCGGGACAATCTCGTTAATAACATATTTTATGATATCTTCTCTGATTTGCTGCTGGCTCATATTATCGTCATGCTGAGCGCCGATAACGACGCTGTCGATTCTTTTCGGTTTCCCGTTGGCATATTCCACCGTAACCTGTGACTTGCCGTCCGGGCGCAGGTAGGGCAGAATACCGTCCTTTCTGACCTTTGCCAGCTTGCGGCAGAGTTTATGCGCCAGAAGAATCGGGAAGGGCATAAGTTCAGGTGTTTCATTGCAGGCGTAGCCTACCATCATACCCTGGTCTCCGGCGCCTACCGTATCAAAGTCATCCTTCGAGCTGCCTTTAGCTTCAGCTGATTTACTGACTCCCATATCTATATCGGCGGATTGTTCCTTGACAGAGGTAATCACACCGATTGAATTGCTGTCAAAACCGTATTCCGGTTTCGTGTACCCGACATCCTTAACAACATCCCTTGCTATTCTGGGGATATCAACATAGCATTTAGTGGTGATCTCTCCCATAACCACGACAAGCCCTGTTGTGGTGGCTACCTCGCAGGCAACTCTGCCGTTGGGGTCATTTGCCATAATCTCATCCAAAATAGCATCAGATATCTGGTCGCAGAGTTTATCCGGGTGGCCTTCGGTAACGGATTCCGAGGTAAACATGAATTTAGGTGAACTTTCGAAACAATTACTCATATAATTCTCCTTCTTTAAGTTCCTTCTTCCCAGCTGTTTAAGTATTTTTCCTGCTCAGGGGTTAATGTATCGATTTTTATGCCCATTGATTCGAGTTTAAGTCTGGCAACTTCCAGGTCTATTTCTTCCGGAACAGTATAGACTTTTTGTTGCAGCTTGCCGTTATTTTTTACCAGATATTCCAGACAGAGTGCCTGATTGGCAAAACTCATATCCATAACACTGGAAGGATGCCCTTCGGCTGCTGCCAGGTTAATCAAGCGTCCCTCTCCCAGCAGGAATATACTGCGCTTGTCTTTCATGGTATATTCATCTACAAATGTTCTGATGCGTCTCTTGCCTGTAGCAATCTTCTCCAGGCTGGGGATATCGATTTCGACATTGAAATGCCCGCTGTTGCAGACGATTGCGCCGTCTTTCATCATATCGAAGTGTTCCTTAGCGATTACATGCTTGTTGCCGGTAACCGTTATAAAAATATCGCCAATTTTAGCGGCGTCGTTCATAGGCATTACCTTAAATCCGTCCATTACCGCTTCCAGCGCACGCAAGGGTTTTACTTCGGTAACGATAACCTGTGCTCCAAGCCCCTTGGCTCTCATGGCGGCGCCATGACCGCACCAGCCGTAGCCGATAATGACCACTTTTTTCCCGGCAAAAAGTACATTGGTAGCGCGGATGACTCCGTCGATAGTGCTCTGTCCGGTTCCGTAGCGGTTATCGAAGAGGTATTTAGTCTGCGCATCATTAACCGCGATTATCGGATATTTTAGCTTGCTGTCTCTTTCCATACTGCGCAAGCGTATAACTCCGGTAGTTGTTTCTTCCGTGCCGCCGATGACGTCATTCAATAAATCACCTCGCTCTTTGTGAAGCGTACTGACCAGGTCGGCGCCGTCATCTACCGTAAGCTGCGGTTTGTGTTCAAGCGCTGTCTTAATATGCTTGTAGTAGGTTTCGTCGTCTTCTCCCTTGATGGCATTGGTAGGTATGCCGTATTCCACCAGAGCGGCAGCTGTGGCATCCTGCGTGCTCAAGGGGTTTGAAGCGCACAACATCAGGTCTGCTCCTCCGGCCTGCAGCGCCAGAGCAAGATTGCCGGTTTCGGTAGTGATATGCAGACAGGCTGAAATACGTATTCCTTTGAAGGGCTTTTCCTTTTCAAATCTCTGCTTGATGAGTGCAAGCACCGGCATTTCACGTGCTGCCCATTCGATTCTCTGCCTGCCGTCTTCGGCGAGGGAAAGGTCCTTTACGTCATAAGTATCTTTGTTCATTTATAATCCATCCTTTGCGGATAAAAATACGCTTTGTTTATCCTTTATTTAAGTAAAAACCAGTATATTATATTAAATATAGCCAATCATGTCCAATACATAACTTACATTCTCTTGATTCGATTTAACGCTATTTATGATAGCGTGCGCAGATGGCGGTATTCCTTCCACCGGTTCCATACCTTGTTTCTGCGCCTGATATACCTCCCAGCGTCCGTCGGACACCGATTTTTCATCCATTCTTCCGGCAAGTCTGTTACGGGCTGTTTCATCATCGAGTTTACACTCTATTAAAAAGAATTTTACCCCGCAATCCTCCGCCAGCTTCTTTGCATTTTGTCTGTCGGCAGCCTTAATAAATGAAGCGTCAATGATAACCGAATCTCCGTCTTTTAATACTTTTTCGGCTTCTTCAAAGAGTTTATTATAGGTTAGAAGCGAAAACTCGGTTGAATATATGCCGCTGTTTATATCGCCGTAACAATGCTCATCTAGCGGTATGTTTGCCAGCTTTTTGCGTGTGACATCGGAGGAGAGCAGAACCAGCCCCAGCCTTTTTGCCAGCTCTTGGGCTATTGTCGATTTTCCGCAGCCGGTCAGTCCGCTTGTTATAAACAGGGTGGGGGTGGCATTGGTATAAGAACATGCCAGGTCGAAATAGCTTTCGGCATCATAATGAGCTTCTTTCTTATTTTCATCCGGCACATACGGGTCGTCCAGTTTGAAGCAGGCAACCTTGCCCCTGACGCAGGCTCGGTAACACTTATAAAAATTGAGCAGCTTTTTAATATCGCTGTCGCCGCTGTTTTCGATATAGCTTGAAACAAAACTGCGTGCCAAATCCGCTCTGCCGTTGTGGTCCAAATCCATAGCTAAAAATGCTATTTCGGAGGCGACATCGCAGTACCTGAAGCGGTCATTGAACTCGATGCAATCGTATATAATCAATCCGTCTTCGAAACAGATATGGGCGGTATGCAGGTCCCCGTGGCAATCCCTGATTTT
>JAAYAZ010000187.1 GCA_012719115.1 Dehalococcoidales bacterium | reverse complement strand
CTGAAGAAATATTGTCTTTGCTGGATGGTGGCGGAGATTTCGATGAATTAGCCGAGCAGTACTCTACCATATGGGACGAGGAAAACGGCGCTGTTTTAGAAGTCGAAGAGGGGACATATTCCGTTGTTTTCGAAGAGTTTGTGTTTAATTCCGATGTTGAGTTAAACACGGTGAGTGATGCTATTAAGGATAGCGAACAAAGCACCAAAGGCGGTTACTGGTTATATATGGTAACCGATAGAGATACCCGTGAGATTTCGGAGGAGCATATGGATTTATTAATCGGGGATGCTCTTGATGAGTGGATAGCAGATTTTGGCGAAGATGGCGTAGTGTTAGCCGAAAATATCGAAGATATGAAAAAAATGGCAGCTGCTAAGGTCTCGGGTTCATAATCATCAAAAATTATTAAAAGATAAGGGTTAGTCGTAATGGAAAAGAAAAGTATCGGTGTCGGGTTGATGGGTTTCGGGGTAATCGGAAGTCAGGTTGCGCGTGTTTTACTTGACAGGCAAGAACATATTTCAGAACAGGCCGGTTGCCCGGTTGTTTTGCGTAAAATAAAGGTTATTGAACCTGATTTGGGTACTCCTAAAGCGAAAGCTGTTGATTCGGAATTATTCACTACCGATGAGGATGATTTCTTTAATACCCCGGATATGGATATTGTAATCGAGCTGATTGGCGGAGTAAATCCGGCGCTTTCGTATCATGAACGTGCTATTAAATTGGGCAAACATATAGTTACCGCTAATAAAGAACTAATCGCCAAGCATGGTTCCCAACTGATGGAGCTGGCAAAACTTCATAATGTCAGTATTAATTATGAGGCGGCTGTGGGGGGAGGAATTCCTCTTATAGCTCCGCTGCAAAAAGATCTGGTTGCCAATAACATAGAAGGAATATATGCCATTATAAACGGGACAACGAATTATATAATTACCCGAATGTCTTCTGAAGATATCGATTATCCGGAAGCGCTATCCGAGGCACAGAACCTGGGCTATGCGGAAGCTAACCCGACAAAAGACATTGAAGGTATCGATGCTGCTTATAAACTGGCTATTATGGCATCCCTTACCATGGAAATCAAAATTAGCCCGGACGATATATTCTGTGAGGGCATTTCTAAACTTGAAAGTCGTGATTTTCGTTATGCCAGCGAATTGGGCTATGCCATTAAGTTGCTGGCGATTGCCAGGCACAGTAACGGGTTTGTAGAAGTTCATGTTTATCCGGCATTTGTTCCAGATGACAGCTTCCTGGCAAAGGTAGATGGTGTCTATAATGCAGTTCTGGTTGAGGGTGACTTGGTCGGTAAAGTAACTTTTTGGGGTGAAGGAGCCGGCGCCAAGCCGACATCAAGCGCTGTTGTGGCTAATGTCATTCAGGCGGCCAAAAAAATTGCCTGCGGTGATACATCATATAATTACTGGAAGATTAAGCCAGGTAAAAGAATAAAACCTATGCCGGAAATCATAAACAGATACTATATCAGGATGACGATTAACGATAAACCGGGCGCTTTGGCAAGTATAGCGGGAGTTTTCGGTGATTGCGGAATAAGCATATCAACAGCTTTGCAGAAGGAAGATAATATCGAGGAGAAGTCGGCGGAAGTTGTAATAATGACACATCCGGCTGTTGAAGAAGCGATGCGTGCCGCGCTCGATGAATTAAATAACTTAGAAGTTGTTAAAGAAATCAATAATTTTATACGTGTTGAGGAATAAGATGGCAAAATCAGGTGTACTGTTTAGATATAAAGATTATTTACCGATAAATCAAAAAACCCCGATGTTTAGTATCGGTGAAGGTGATACTCCTCTGGTAAAGTCGAAAAACCTTTACAAAGACATAGGTTGCGACGAGTTATACTTTAAGCTGGAGGGATGCAACCCTACCGGTTCTTTTAAGGATAGGGGTATGGTGGTAGCTATGGCTAAGGCTATCGAGGATGGCAGCAAAGCGGTCATCTGTGCATCAACCGGTAATACCAGTGCATCAGCAGCGGCTTATGCGGCGGCGATGGGATTAAAGTGCGTCATAGTCATACCGGAAGGGAAAATTGCAAAGGGAAAACTGGCGCAGGCTATTGTGCACGGCGCACAAATCGTGGCAATCGACGGCAATTTTGACCAGGCGCTAAAAATCGTGCGCACCATAACCGAAACGCATCCCATTGCTCTGGTGAATTCAATAAATCCCAACCGTATTGAAGGTCAAAAAACCTCTTCTTTTGAAATCATCGATGAAATGGGAGATGCCCCTGATTATCTCTTTATACCTGTCGGTAACGCCGGTAATATAACGGCATACTGGAAGGGATTTAAAGAGTATTACGATATCAGGAAGTCAACCAAAAAGCCGCGAATGATGGGTTTCCAGGCAGAAGGCGCCGCTCCTATTGTTCACGGTTACCCTGTTGAAAAACCGGAAACGGTTGCGACAGCCATTCGTATCGGCAATCCTGCCAGTTGGGAGAAGGCGACGCGAGCGCGTGATGAGTCGAGTGGACTGATTGATATGGTTAGCGACGAAGAAATACTGGCGGCGCAGAAAATTATGGCAGCCAGAGAAGGTATATTCGGTGAGCCGGCTTCGGCTGCGCCTTATGCCGGGCTTTTAAAGATGGTAAAAAATGGGATGGACTTCTCCGGTAAAAAAATTGTCTGTATTGTAACCGGGAACGGACTTAAGGATGCTGATACCGCTATCAGGAATTCTGAGCCGTTCTTACAACTCCCGGCAGACCTGTCTGCAATTGAAAAGGCTATTGGGTTTTAAAAAAGACTGTTTGTCATACTTGGAGCCCTGACTTATCGGGACAAATTATCTGGAGAAATGGCTTCCCAATGGGGAAGTCCCAACTGTTGGGAATGAGGGATAATAAAAGTAGGCCTCCAGATTCTTCAGTCGTTTCGCTCCCTCCGGAATGACGTTTTCTTATTGATAGTTAAACCATAATCTTAATAAAAATAACACAATCGGAGAGAAAAATGGCAAAGAAACTAATTAACAGTGTCGGGTCGTTCTATCAGCATTATCCGCGTATCCCACTCATTGTTACGGCAAGCCATCAGGGCAGGGATAATGGAATGGCGGTCGCCTGGCATATGCCAATGTCAAAAAACCCTCCTTTGATTGCCTTTGTAACCGGCACTTCCCACTTTACTTACAGGCTTATTAAAGAAAGCGGTGAATTTGCCGTAAACCTCCTGCCTGAAACTCATGCCGAACTGGTGGCAGCAATCGGTGGTAGTAAGGGTGAAGAATGCGATAAATTCGCTACTTACGGCATCTCAAAGGAAAAATCCGTAAAAACTTCTGCTCCAATACTGGCTCATGCCTACGCCGCTTTTGAATGTAAGGTAGTGGAGGAGAAGTTATATGAAGGTCACAGTATGGTAATCGGCGAGGTGGTGGCTACTCATATTCAGGAAGAATATTTCTACGATGATGGTACTCTCAACATGGAAAAGGTTAATCCCGTATTATATTTGGGCTGTGAACAGTATCTGAATATCAAGCAAGCCGGTATACACACTTTAAAACGGGAAGTCTATGCCAAAGAATTGAAGTTGTAATTGAGGGTGTTATTATGAGAAGTACCGGCCCAATAATCCGTTCATCCTGAGGTTGTCGAAGGATGTGCCTTGTAATCCAGTCGTTTTGGTTCGACAGGCTTCCTTCGGGAGCCTCATCACAAGCGACACGAACGGTTCTCTGATATTTAGCCTTAAGAAATTAAAACGACAATCTAGAGAAGAATCTTTCAGTAAAAGTTTGTAAAAGGCTTGTCGAATTACTCTCGTAGTGATAATCTGGTAGTATCTAAATAATAACAAAGAGGATAGAAAATTGTTCGACGAAGAGAAAATAAGAAGGGCTGTTGAAGAAATCATTGACGCTATCGGCGAAGATAAGAACCGCGAGGGTTTATTGGAAACTCCGAGGCGTTTTGCTGAGATGTATACCGAGCTTTTTATGGGGATGAATATGGATCCTGTTGAGGAGTTAAAAGTCGGTTACGAATTGGGACATCGTGAGATGGTAATTTTAAAGGATATACCCTTTTACTCGATGTGTGAACACCATCTTCTGCCTTTTTACGGTATAGTTCATATCGGCTATATTCCCAACAAAGAAGGCAGGGTGGTAGGCATCAGCAAACTGGCAAGAGTAGTGGAAATAATCGCAAAGCGTCCGCAAATTCAGGAGAGAATGGCAACCGATATTGCTGATACAATCGTTAAGGGATTAGCCCCTGATGGTGTCGGGGTTGTTATTCAGGCTGAGCATATGTGTATGACGATGAGGGGCATCAAGAAGCCGGGCGCCAGTGTTTTAACATCCGCGCTACGCGGCACTTTCCGCAGCCGCTCTGACAGCCGTGCCGAGTTCTTCTCTTTGATTCACGGCAAGTAATATTCCTTATTGTCATTTCGAGATTATAAAAAATCCGTTCACGGTAATGACTGTCGAACCATAACGGCTGGGTGATTAAGAGGGATATTTTATAAAGTACATCCTTCGACAAGCTCAGGACGAACGGATATTTTATTCCCCCATAACCTGCACCACCACTTCCCTGTTGCGCGGGCGGTTGTCGAAATCTATAAGCACGATTTGTTGCCACATTCCAAGAACCATTTTAAAGTTTTCGAAGGGAATGACAATAGATGCCCCAAGCAGGGACGCACGTATATGAGAATAGCCGTTGCCGTCTCCCCAGGTTTCGTTATGGGCATAGGATATGCCTTTAGGAGCAATCCGCTCGAATGCCTCTTTGATATCCGTCACAAGCCCCGCTTCATATTCGATAGTTGTCACTCCGGCTGTTGAGCCGGTAACAAATACAGTCACAATTCCGTTTTTGAGGTTGGATTTGGCTAATTCCGTCTCGACATGATGTGTGATGTTTACGACATCGCACTCGCCGTTGGTTTTAAGGCTGATGTTTTCGGTTATAATCATTTATTATTAACTATTTTTTAGTAACTCCTTTAAATGGTTCTCCATTGCTTTTTACGTCAATGAATTGTCCTGTCTCTTTATCCCTCTTTGTCCATTTTTCTGTTTTAGGATTTAGAATTTGTTCTCTTTTAGATAC
This sequence comes from Dehalococcoidales bacterium, assembly GCA_012719115.1. Taxonomy (GTDB): domain Bacteria; phylum Chloroflexota; class Dehalococcoidia; order Dehalococcoidales; family UBA5627; genus UBA5627. The sequence continues at coordinate 235 of JAAYAZ010000187.1, read as the reverse complement.
AGCGCCCTTTCTAGTATTATCACCGGTATTCTTAGCCATATTATACTCCTTGTTGATTATTCGAGAGTGGCATACATAGTATATGACCGTAATATGTGGAAATCAATACTATTATTTAATTGGATAAGAATATTATAGGCCATTTAGACGGGGGAATAATATAAAATGCGTTATGAAGACCTCCAAAATAAATAAATATTCGCCAAAGCAATCCCGTAGTCACAGAAAATAATTT
>JAAYAZ010000186.1 GCA_012719115.1 Dehalococcoidales bacterium | reverse complement strand
TGGATATCACCATCGAAACAATATCTCCGTTATTGTCCAAAAAAATGGATGGTTTCGGAGAACTATTCAGAAATCTCACTTATCAGGAGATAGGCACCGGAAGCATATTAAGCAGAGCAATGGCAGGTATTATTGAAGGAAAGGTTATTATCTCACTTCCGGGCTCCCTGGAAGCTGTTAAGCTGGCGATGGAGAACATAATCATTCCTGAACTATCTCATCTTGTAAGAGAGGCATCCAGATGAACATTTTTGAAACTCCCCCCTGCTATAATGAAGCCGACAGCTATGTTTATGCCGCTATAAAACCGGTATCAAGAATCGAGCCTGTTAGTCCGGATAGCAGCCTTCATAGAGTACTGGCAGAAGAAATCACTGCTTTGAAAAGCATCCCACCGTTCAATCGTGCTCTGAAGGATGGCTATGCCGTAAAGGCAAAGGATACCGCCGGAATTTCTGAGGATAATCCGAAAATATTTGATATTATCGATTATTTGTATGCCGGGGGCGTATCCAAAAAATATGTTTCTGAAAATGAATGCGTAAGTATTACTACCGGTGCTAAAATTCCGGATGGTGCCGATGCTGTTGTGGAAATTGAAAAAACCGGCATTGAAAACGGCAGATTATGCGTATATGAGTCTATAGGCTATGGAGATAATATAGAATCCGAGGGGCAGGAAATAAAAAAAGGCAGAGTTCTGCTAAAACAGGGAACCTTCTTAAACCCCTCCAGGATAGGTTTGTTGGCCAGCCAAGGTATTTCAAAGGTAAAAGTTTATGAAAAACCGAAAGTCGCTATTATTTCAAACGGAGAAGAATTGAGTGGAGTCGATGATATACTAAAAGATGGACAAATATACGATATTAATTCATATACTGTTGCTTCCATAATTGTTGAAAACGGCTGTTTGCCTTTAAAATTCGGAATAGTCGGTGATAATCCTTCACAAATAAGGTATGTAATAGAAGAGGCGTTAAAAGTTTCGGATTTTGTATTCATTTCGGGCGGTTCTTCTAAAGGAGATAAGGATTTTCTTACCGAAATACTTCAAAAAATGGGCAGAGTCCCATCGTTCAAAATTAAACAGGCAAACGGCAAATCCGGTATGTTTGTTATTTCGGAAGGCAAACCGATACTGGGAACTCCCGGATTCCCCTCTTCATGCATGATAAACGCTTATGTTCTGCTGGTGCCGGCATTAAGAAAGATGGCTCAGATTCCGTGCATTTATAATATGAACTATACCGCAAAAATTGCTGAAAATATAGATGTCTCAAGTAATACTACAGGGCGCTTTTTACCCGTTAAAATAGAGGGCGACAGGGCCTTCCCGCTAACAAGCGATAATAAAGGATTACTAAATATTGCCAAAGCGGACGGTTATGTTATTTTAGATGACGAAACCGCAACCATTGAAGAAGGGGCTGCGGTTTGTATAAACTTGTTTTAGGTTATTAAGTAAACTTTACGGCTTGATATATGTTCCGCTTTTACCGCCGCTTTTCTTTTGCAGGCAAATATTTTCTATTGACATACCGCGGTCTATAGCTTTGCACATATCATAAATAGTTAGAGCGCTTACAGCTGCTGCCGTCATTGCTTCCATTTCAACTCCGGTTTTTCCGGTGCTTTTAGCCATAGTCTTTATCTCGATGTAATCCTCGCCGATAAACTCAAAGTCAATAGTGATTTCGCTTACCAGTATAGTATGGCATAGAGGAATTAAATCAGGGGTTTTCTTTGCTCCCAGAATACCGGCAATTCTGGCAGCTGCCAGAACATCACCTTTTTTCATCTGGTTTTGCTTTATTTTGTCCAGCGTTTCAGGTTTCATTCTTACCCCGCCGGTAACAAACGCCTCGCGAACAGTATCATCTTTAGGTGAAACATCAACCATTTTAGCTTCACCCTTATCATTAATATGAGTCAATTCTTCATTCATAATTTTACTCCGATTAATATTATTACCCGCCTATTTGCCACATTTGTCTCTTTTTCAAATCCATTTCGTCCGATTCAGGATGCTTTTCCTGTTTCATAGCTACCGCTTTTTTTATAACTTCTTCCAGTTCTTCTAAGCTGGCGCCTGCCCTGAGGGGGCCTTTAATATCAATCTCATCATCACGAAGCAGGCATGGCATCAGTCGGCCGTCAGCTGTAAGTCTGAATCTGTTGCATTCGGAACAGAAATTGTGTGTCATAGCTCCGATAAATCCGATTGTACCAGTTG
>JAAYAZ010000185.1 GCA_012719115.1 Dehalococcoidales bacterium | reverse complement strand
TTTGGTTTGGCATCGTCGATGGTGGTAATTATGGGTTCGTATGTTCTTGCATCGATATCGAAGCCTTCGATAGCGCCGCATGTCGCTATCATACCGTGCTTGATGCCACCCCCCTCAAAGGTCGGTCCGGCAGAACAGGCGGCGGTAACCAACCAATCCTTATTTCCGAGTACTATTTCTCCATTGGTGCCGATATCTATGTAAAGAGTTAATTTATCCTTTTGATAGGTGCCGGTACCCATTATTCCGGAAACTATATCCCCGCCGATGTAACTGGCTACAGAGGGGAGGGAGTAGAGATAAACATAATCCGGTAAATCTAAGCCTATTCTACGCGCCTTTATGAGAGGAAGGTAATTTGCCGTCGGCACATATGGCGACAATCTTAGATATTTGGGATTAAGCCCCAGCAGTAAATGGGTTATCACAGTATTTGCGGCAAATACAATATGTGTTATATCTGATATGTTTATATTTGCTTTCTTAACAAGTCCTTTTATCATATCATTGATGGTAGCAACTGCCGCTTTTTGCAGTTTCTCCATCCCGTCCTGCTTTTGTGCCCAGGCGATACGGCTGATAACATCTTCCCCGTAACTGATTTGGCGGTTATAATCTATGCCTTGAGCAAGAATACGCCCGCGGTTTAAGTCCAGTAGCTGTCCTCTTACGGCAGTGGTACCTATATCGAAAGCCAGAGCGTAATTTCTCGCCCGGGTATCGCCGGGTTCGATATTAATCAGCTTAAAGCTGTTATCGGTATCCTCAAGCAAGGTTACGGTGACATTCCATTCATCTTTTCTTAAAACATCGGCGAGTCCGTAAAGTATATCATCATCAATAGATATTTTGCCGAAATCGTCTTGCTGTTTTAAGCCTTTCATAAGCCGCGACAGGTCGCCGGTATTATCTTCCATGCCGGGTGGTGTTAATTTTAGATATACCTTTTTTACCGGCGGGTCGAATTTCCAACCGCTTGCCAATTCGCAAGATGATAAAAGCTCTTCCTTTGAGAGAACCGCTTTTTCCAGTTTCGATGTCGATGGAATCTCAACTACAAGGTCTGAGAAAACCTTGCTTTTACAGGCTTGTCTGAAACCTTTTTTATAATCGTGTTCGGAAATCTTGTCGGTTCTTGTGCTTTCAACCTGTCCGCGCTTGATAATAACATTACAGGTTCCGCAGACGCCGGCTCCGCCGCATGAGGCGTTGATATGCACTCCGGCGGCAACCGCAGCTTCCATCAGATTATCTCCCGGGTTGACAACAATATCTACATTATCCGGTTCAAAGTGTACCGTATATTTAATTTCTGTGTTTTCTTCCGTCATCTCAAAACAGTCCTTTTATTTTACCCGTTTCTACATCTACATCTATTCTGCGGAAGGCAGGGTCGGAGCAGGTGCCGGGCATTAGTTTAATGTCGCCGGCAACCGGAACGATGAAGCCTGCTCCGTTGTAGGTTAACACATCCCTTATAGGTAAAATCCAGCCTTTCGGACGCCCCTTTATATTGGGGTCATGCGTCAGACTCAAGTGTGTTTTTACCATACAGGTTGCCATTTTATTGATATCCGGGTCCTTTTCAAGTCGTTCTATCTTGGCATTAGCTTCGGGAGAATAACTGACTCCGTCGGCTCCGTATACATCTTTAGCAATAGTTTCTATCCTCTGTTTTATGGGAGTATTGTTTTGGTAAAGCAGGTTGAAACCCACTTTTTCTTCGCAGGCCTCTATAACAGCATCAGCCAGTTCAAGAGCTCCCGCCCCGCCCTTTAGCCAGTGCTGAGATAGTGCAACCCTGGCGCCTGCCTGTTCGGCTATTCTTCTTATAGTATTTATTTCATCTTTGGTGTCGGTATAAAAATTATTGATACATACCACCGGGTTGATACCGGCTTTTTTAACTGTCTCGATATGCGCAGTCAGATTCTCACATCCTTTTTCAACCAACCCGACATTTTCCGTTGTGTAAGCCTCATCCAGCGCTTTTCCCGGTGCGACTTTTGGCCCGCCGCCATGCATCTTGAGCGCCCTGACAGTTGCGACAATCACGGCGCAATTGGGAACAAGTCCGCTTAAGCGGCACTTGATATTCCAGAATTTTTCAAAGCCGATATCGGCGCCGAATCCGCTCTCCGTAACGTGGTAGTCGGAAAGCTTTAAAGCCACCTGGTCGGCAACAATCGATGACTGACCGACTGCGATATTGGCAAATGGACCGGCATGAACCATCACCGGTTGCCCCTCAAGTGTCTGCAACAGGTTGGGGTTAGCAGCTCTTACCATCCAGGCAGTCATGGCTCCATCTACTTCAAGGTCTTTGGTGGTTATGGCATTACCCTGTTTATCATAAGCAACTACAATTTTAGACATACGTTCCCGCAGGTCTTTCAAGCTGTTAAAGACAGCAAGGATAGCCATAACCTCCGAACTGACCGAAATGGCAAAACCGGAACGCATCATAAAACCGTCCATCTTGTCACCTATGCCGATTACGATATCCCGCAGCGACTGTGCGCAAAAGTCCATTATCCATTTCATCTGCACGTTGCGAGGGTCGATATTCAAGCGTTTTAAATTTTTCTGTGAAAGTATCTCATCATCGTAATTGAATTCGTGTTGCAGTCGGGAGGTTAGGGCTACCATCGCCAGATTATGGGCATTGGTTACGTTGTCGATATCACCGGTTAAGCCCAGCGAAAACGGAGTTAGCGGAATACACTGGGAAAGCCCGCCGCCGGCAGCGCTGCCTTTAATATTAAATGTAGGTCCTCCGGAAGGCTGGCGGATAGCGCCGGATACGTTTTTATTTCTTTTAGCCAGTCCCTCTACCAGTCCCATAGTGGTAGTGCTTTTCCCCTCTCCGAGGGGGGTTGGTGTTATGGCGGTAACATCGATATATTTTCCGTTCGGTTTATCCTTAAGACGGTCAAGAATGAGGGGAAAATCAACTTTACCTATAAAATGCCCGTAAGGTAGAAGCTCGTCTTTTTTTATACCCCATTCATCTGCCAGTACCGAAATAGGCTTCATATACTTTTCCGCTTC
>JAAYAZ010000184.1 GCA_012719115.1 Dehalococcoidales bacterium | reverse complement strand
CCCCCTTTGGTACTAGAAAACAAGAGCCTTCCCCCCCCACCCCACCCCTCTTTGACGAGGTTAGCGGCACCAAGTATAATTAAACGGCAGAAAAATTAATTACCAATATCATCAATACATTTATTTTAACTCACTGGAGAGGTGTCCGAGTGGTTCATGGTGCCGCTCTCGAAAAGCGGTCTTCACGTAAGTGAAGCGTGGGTTCGAATCCCACCCTCTCCGCCATTTCCCCCAAGAGCAAAACAATAATTTTTGAATTTAGATTTTTATTACAGCAGACCGAATGTCAAAATGAGGCTTATGGTTTTGTTACAAGTAATGTACGATTTATTCCAATAACTATTATTCTATGTACACAATTAATAGTCTATTAACTAAAAGGATTAAGTTTAATACGGTTGTTTACATTTAACTGGCATAAATAAACAAAATATACTACAATATTCAGGATTCATTTTTTCTATGTGGCGGATTTGGAGAGGTGCTGGAGTGGCCGATCAGGCACGCCTGGAGAGCGTGTGTCGGGGTAACCTGACCGTGGGTTCGAATCCCACCCTCTCCGCCATTTAATGCCCGCCCCGAAGAATCCATTCAAATAAACGATTGAACCCACAGATTATGCTTTTCATTATTATTTACTATTGTGCTAGAATGTAACCGCTTTGACTACCAAGAATGAAAAAAACAAATACTGGATAGGTTTCAATCTGATTCCGGGCATCGGCAGAGTTAAGTTTACCCGGATTGAAAACTACTTCGGTGATATTGAAAAAGCCTGGAATGCCGACATCGGCGAGTTCAAAAAAGCCGGACTTGACGATACTACCGTTAGCTCCATCGCAAAACACAGGCCTGACATATCGCTTGACACAGAGTTGGCTAAACTGAAAAAAAACGGCATTCAAGCATTAAATTACCATGAAAACGGCTACCCTGCCCGCCTAAAAGAGATACACGATTTTCCCCCTGTAATCTATGTCAGAGGCGAAATACCTGCTAAAGATGAATACTGCCTGGCGGTAGTCGGCACCAGAAATCCCAGCGTTTACGGGCGGCAGTTGACCGAAGAAATAGTATCGGAACTGGCAAAGAACAGGATAACTATTGTCAGCGGTTTGGCGAAAGGTATTGATACAATCGCTCACCGCTCCGCGCTGAATGCCGGTGGCAGAACCATTGCGGTGATGGGCGGTGGACTTGATAGCGTGTATCCGGCAGAAAATGCCAATCTGGCGCGCCAGGTGATAAAAAACGGAGCTATGATAAGTGAATATGCTGCCGGTACAAAACCCAGACCGGAGAACTTTCCCCGCCGCAACCGTATAATGAGCGGATTGTGCTTAGGCGTACTTGTAATAGAAGCGGGAGAAACCAGCGGCTCCCTGATTACTGCTCACCTGGCATTCGAACAGGACCGCGAAGTATTTGCCATCCCCGGAAGTGTCTTATCTCCGGCAAGCATTGGCACAAATAAACTGATTATGGAAGGCACAGCCAGGCTTGTACGTAATGCATCTGATATTTTAGAGGAGCTTAATTTAACCGCCATTACAGAACATATCGAAGCTAAAGAAATTATTCCCGCTTCGGATACTGAGGCAGTAATTCTCAGGCAACTGGGAGCCGAACCCACCCATGTGGATGAAATATGCCGTGCAGGCAATTTGCCGATATCCGTAGTCAGCAGTACACTGGCTATGATGGAACTTAAAGGTATGGTAAAACAAGTAGCGACAATGAGCTACGCACTTTGCCGCGAAATACGCGAAAATAAAGAATTCTATAAGATTGAGATTAATTAAATGAAAAATAACCTTGTAATAGTAGAATCACCGGCTAAAGCAAAAACTCTTTCCAAGATTTTGGGGAAAGGGTATACCATCAAGGCTTCTCTGGGGCATGTCAGGGACTTGCCGAAAAGCCGTATGGGCGTTGATATCGAAAATAATTTCGAACCTAAATATGTTG
>JAAYAZ010000183.1 GCA_012719115.1 Dehalococcoidales bacterium | reverse complement strand
TCGTCTTCCGCTCCATTAAAAAAAGAGGTGGCGACGTAGCCATGTGGTAAGGCAGGGGTCTGCAAAACCCCCATTCAGCGGTTCAAATCCGCTCGTCGCCTCCAAATATTTTTTTCCTCAGTAATATCCATTGACACCCCTTGGACATTACCCAAAACTGCTATATATTTGCTTTCAATTCAACCCCTGTTAATAAATTTTACATAACTTATAGCGGATTCCCTCATCACAACTCTAACAATTTATCCATAACCATATACGCCATCCCACCCCCATCCATTTAATAAGTCATATTAGACCCAAAAAGACATGATTTTAAAAAATACTTTTTGACATCTCCATCGTAAACTTACGTTTGTTAATGATTTGTTGATTATTTAGTGCTATAATCCGATAAGATGTTAATGCAACCTTTTTATAAAAATCCCGTTTTGCTATATAGGGGCATTAAAACAGTCAAAGGAAAATGCGCCGATGAATAACAAAAGATAAAAAAAGCATAACGAAAACAGATTTTAATTATTTCATAAAAACCGCTATATCATGACCGGTCGATTAGTATTGTAAAGGAGAATAAATGCCTGCAGAAACGATTATAAAAACTAATAGCCTGACAAAAAGATTCGATTCGAAATTATCAGGGATCCTCGCTGTTGATAATCTCGATATCGAAGTACGCAGGGGTGAAGTATTCGGATTTCTCGGTCCTAATGCTTCTGGGAAGACCACCACTATAGGCATGCTACTGGGATTAATTGCCCCAACATCCGGAACAATAGAGTTATTCGGCGAAGATACGGCTCATAACCTTCCGAGACTGTTAAAACGCACCAGCGCCGTGCTCGAAAGCTCGGCGTTCTACCCGCACCTTTCAGGTTATGACAACCTGATAATATTCGCCGGGACAATAGGTGGTATAGAGAAATGCCGCATTGACGAGGTGCTGGAAACAGTCGGCTTAAGGAAAAGGGCATCGTCAAAGGTGAGAACGTACTCGTTGGGCATGCGGCAGCGATTGTCCGTGGCTACTGCTTTGCTGAATGACCCCGAGCTGATAATCATGGATGAGCCTGCCAACGGTCTCGACCCTTCGGGAATCATCGAATTCCGCGAGCTTACCAAATCTCTCGGCGAGCAGGGAAAAACGGTATTTATATCGAGCCACCTGCTGCATGAAATCGAGCAGACATGCGACCATGTCGCTATCATAAACAAGGGAAGGGTGCTGGCGCAGGGGTCGGTAAACGAACTTCTGCACCGGGGTAAGATGCTGCAAATAAGCGTGCCCGACCCCGATACCGCATCGGACTTGCTAATGAACCTGGACTGGGTAAAAACCATAGAGATCGATGACAGTCATATTTTCGTGGAAATCACCTCAGAAAAAGCCGCCGAAGTAAACCGCATACTGGTAACCGGCGGTATTGCCGTATCGGAGATCAAGATGTCGGAAAATTCCCTCGAAGACTTCTTCCTCGACGCCATAGACGAAATAACACGGAAACCGGAGGAAGACAATGCTTAGACTGATTGGAGTAGAACTTTTCAAACTCAAAAAAAGATGGCTGGTTTATGCCTTGCTGTTGCCTTTACTGGTATTTACCGTAATTCCGATAATATCAAATTATTCGAACTATAAAAATATACTGGAAAAATATCCTGGCGTGGAGGATATAGAAATAACCACTACCACGAATGTAGACCAAGAGATAATTATAATTGTTGACGAGCAAATTGGACAGGACAACAATAAGTTGCAAAGATGGGCACCGATTGCTGCCGACTTCAAGGCAGCTTTTACCCTGCCGGGTTCTTTAGAGAATGCTTTCAACAGTATCGCCGGTTTGGGCGCATTGCTGATCATTATCCTGACCGCCTCTGCAGTCGGTTCCGAGTACGGTTGGGGTACATTGCGCCAGATGCTCATCAAGGGAACCGGCAGGGAAAGATACCTTACTTCCAAATTGTTAGGAATATTGATCGTTGTCGTTATCGGAATACTGGCTGCGCTACTGGCTGGTTTTATTACCAGCCTGGTTACTACGGCAATAGCGGGCGAAAGTATAAATTTTGATTTCCTGAACCTCGATTTCGTAGGCTTTATGTTCTCGGCATTCGGCGCCCTTTTATTATCGCTGTTGGTTTACTTCTCACTGTCCACGCTCTTCAGCGTACTCCTGCGCTCGGTTACCTCCGGGATGGTGATCGGCGTAGTTTTCATCTATGCCGATATGCTAATCGTTTCGCTGTTG